>NZ_JBEXDZ010000046.1:0-59257 GCF_040606085.1 Streptomyces sp. NPDC005485
TGCGCTCCCCCCTGGGCGCACGCCGGGCAGCCTACCCGCTCAGCTCCGCGGAGCGGAGTCCCAGAGGTCGCACCGGTGCTCGTGGTGGACAGAGGTGCTCACGGTGTTCCCGCCCGCGGAGGCGGTCTTCAGGGAGAGGACGCGCCCGGGCCGGTCCGGCATGGCGGGCTGGCCGTCGGCGCGCGGAGCGCCGCCGCGGACGAAGCTGCCCCAGTACTGCACCAGCTGCCGCGACAGCACCCGCTGCTCCGCGTCCAGCGGGGTGGCGAGCCCGAAGTGCTTGAAGAGGTACTGCACCTCGTTGACATGGGTCGCGCCGAAATCGAAGTCCGTGTGCAGGTTGCGCAGGGACGCGAAGGGCGGCGAGGTGCGGTCGGCGAACTCGTACGAGTAGACCGGGCCGCGGTGGGCGAGCACGCCGTCGAGGCGCAGTGCCGTGCACGCCATGAGGTAGTCGCCGAACGCCGTGCCGTACGCGATGGTCGGGGACGGGTAGGCGGACAGCGGGTAGCGCCGTAGCACCCGCTCGCCGAGGTCTGCGCCGAAGACGGCCTTGAGCACGGACGGATAGCGGTCGGCCGGGAGCGGCGCACCTGCCCCGTCGAACGCGCTGAACGCGAACAGCCGGCCCTCGTCCTCGTTCGCCCCGTTCAGTACGGGGACGTGCGCGGCGGCCCCTGCGGCGTACGCCTCGGACGGCTGCCGGGGCAGGAAGGTGCCGCCGACGACCGGTCCCCAGTCGAAGTCGGACTGGGCCGCGAGGATCTCCGCGGACGACTTGCCGCGCAGGCACGCCGGGGCGGTTTTCCGGTCGGGGCAGCCCGCCTTCCGCGCGAAGTCCGCACCGTCGGCGACGGCCTGGGCGTGCTCGCGTGCGGCGCAGTCCCCGTAGGCGCCGCTCTCGATGATTCCGGCGCGGTACAGGCCCTTCGAGGTCGGCGAGGCCATCTGGGTGCAGACCGAACGGCCGCCCGCGGACTCGCCGGCGATGGTCACGCGGCCCGGATCGCCGCCGAAGCGGCCGATGTTGGTGCGCACCCAGCGCAGCGCGGCCTGCTGGTCGAGCATGCCGAAGTTGCCGGAGACGCCGTCGCGTGTCTCGTCGTCGAGTCCGTCGGTGGCGAGGAACCCCATCGCGCCGAGGCGGTAGTTGACGGTGACGACGACCGCGCCGGTCTGCCGCGCGAAGGTGTCGGGCACGACGTCCTCGCCCGCGCCCGCGGTGAGGCCCCCGCCGTGCAGCCAGACCATCACCGGACGGCTACCGGCGCCCGGGGGGGCGTACACATTGAGGTCGAGGCAGTCCTCGGTGTGACTGGGCTGCTCGTAGCCGGGGTCCCAACTCGACGTCTGTACGCAGCGGTTGCCGAAGTCCTGTGCGGTGCGCACTCCTTGCCACGGTTCGACGGGGCGGGGGTTCCTCCAGCGCAGGTTCCCGACGGGCGGCTGCGCGTACGGGATGCCGAGGAACTGCCGCCCCTCGGTGGTGCTTTCGCCGCGCACGAGGCCCGCGCCGGTGCGTACGACGGGGTCGCTGTGCTTCGCGGCCTGTGCGGGCACGGGGGCGGCGAGGACGGTGGCGAGGGCTATGAGTGCGATGGCGAGTCGGCGGATCACGCGAACACCTCCGCGTTCGTGCGAAGCCGCAGATCGCGCGAGGAGGCCCCGATCCACACGGTGCGCCGCCCGGTGCCGAGCACCCAGCGGTGCCGTTTGACGTCCCAGGACGAGAGGGTGCTCTGCTCCACGCGCACGGTGATCCGGCGCCGCTCCCCCGCCCGCAGGGAAAGCCTCTCGTAGCCTCCCAAGACCCGTACAGGCTGGTCGAGTCGGAGATCCGGCGACGGGCCGACATAGACCTGCGCCACCTCGATGCCCTCGCGTCTCCCGGTGTTGCGGACGCTGAAGGACACGTCGAGGCCGCCCTTGTGCCGGCGCACCCGCAGGTCGTCGTAGGAGAAGGAGGTGTACGAGAGTCCGTGGCCGAAGGGGAACAGCGGGCGCACACCTTCGGCGTCGTACCAGCGGTATCCGGCGTGGATGCCCTCCGAGTACTGCTCGGTGCCGTCGACGCCGGGGTAGCGGCGGGGATCACCGGCGACGGGGTGGTGCGCGTCGTCGGCCGCGAAGGACTGGGTGAGCCGCCCGCCCGGGTCGCAGTCGCCGAACAGGACGGCGGCGGTGGCGGCCGCGCCCTCCTGGCCCGGGTAGTACATCTGGAGCACGGCGGCCGTGCGGTGCAGCCACGGCATCGAGATCGACGACGAGGTGTTGAGGACGACGGTGGTGCGGGGGTTGGCCGCCGTCACCGCCTCGATCAGCGGGGCCTGGTGACCGGGGAGCGCGATCGTCGTGCGGTCGAGACCCTCGGTGGCGTCCTCGTAGGCGAACAGGACGACACTGTGGGCGGCGCGCGCGGCCTTCACCGCCTGGGCGACGTCCTGTGCGCGGGTCGCACCGGTGATGCGGCGCAGCCGGAACAGCTGTCCGCCGTCGCCGCCCTTCGCGGTGATCTGCAGCGTGTGGGCACCCTTGGCGAGGTCGAGCACCTTGCGGCGCACGGCCAGTCCGTCGGGGGCCGCGGAGACGAGGCCGCCGGAGAAGTACTCGCCGTATCCGGGCAGTACGGGGAAGAGGTCCTCGCCGTCGAGGAGCACCTTGGGGCGTTCGCCCGAGTAATGGATGACAAGGGTCCACTCGTCGGCGTCCTCGGCCGTGAGCGTCCCGTCGTACGTCCAGGTCCTGCCCGCGCCGACGTCCTGGCCCTCGGTCGGGAAGGCGGGGCTCAGCGCACCCGCGGGGATCGTCTTGCCGAAGAGGTCCTCGCCGAGGGCGTAGGAGACGTGCGCGCCGTGTCCCGCGCGGGAGGTGAGGGCGTCGAGCGGGCTGTCGGCATGGTCGGGCACGACGTGGGCGCTGCCGCCGCCGCTGACGAACGGGAGGGCGCCGGTGGGGCCGACGACGGCGATGCTGCGGGCGGCGGCTCCGGTCAGGGGCAGCGCGTGGTGCTCGTTGCGCAGCAGGGTGGCGCCCGCCTTCGCGACCTCCAGGGCCACGGCCGCGCCCGCCTTCGGGTCGCGCTCCGGGCGGGGCGGGACGCTGCCGTCGAGGAGGCCGAAGCGGTCCATCACCGCGAGGATGCGGCGCACGGCACGGTCGACGTACCTCACCGGAACGCTGCCGTCCTGGACGGCCTTCTTCAGCGCGGCGTCAAAGTGGATCCCGCCCGGCATCTCCATGTCGAGCCCCGCGGTGATCGCCGCGACCGTGCTGTGGGCGGCGAACCAGTCGGTCATCACCCAGCCCTCGAAGCCCCACTCCTCCCGCAGGATGCCGGTGAGCAGCTTCTCGTTCTCGCAGGCGAAGGTGCCGTTGACCTTGTTGTACGCGCCCATGACCGCGCCGGTACGGGCGGCGACGGCCGCGGCGAAGCCACGCAGTTCGACCTCGTGCATCGTCCGCTCGTCGACCCGCACGTCGATGGACATGCGGTCCTTCTCCTGGTTGTTCATGGCGAAGTGCTTGACGGTGGCGATGAGCCCCTCGCCCTGGATGCCCTTGATCTCGGCGGCGACCAGGTCGGAGGCGAGCAGCGGGTCCTCGCTGAACGTCTCGAAGTTGCGGCCGCCGTACGGGGTGCGGATGAGGTTGACCATCGGGGAGAGGAGGACGTCCTGGCCCAGGGCGCGGCCCTCGCGGCCGATGACCCGGCCGTAGCGGCGGGCGAGGCCCGGGTCGAACGCGGAGGCGAGCAGGACAGGGGCGGGCAGCGCGGTGGCGTGCCGGGTGACGCGGACGCCGGCCGGTCCGTCGGCGAGGCGGAGCGGGGGAATGGAAAGACGGGGCACGCCGGGCACGTATCCGGCCTGACCGAGTGAGTCGGGGTCGGTGGCGCCGTGCAGCAGGGAGATCTTCTCGTCGAGGGTGAGTTTGCTGACCAAACCCTCTACACGTGGACCCATGGAGGGGTTCTGTCTGTCGAGGGCTGCCGCGTGCGCGGGGGGCGTGAGGCCGGAGGTGGCCGCCGCGGCGACCGCGATCGCGCCGCCCAGCAGACGCAGGGCCGATCGCCGGGACACAGTGTCGGACATGAGCCGTCACTCCTTCGGTGCGCGGGCACGTCGTTGTGGGACCGCATGTACACGTGCCAACGGCAGCCGCGTTCGGCCCTTGAACGCACTATGCGCCAGAGCCGACTTGACGAGCCATCAGGCACCACGGGTACGGCGCGAAAACTATGACCACTGGTGACTCGTGTCAATGAAGTGAACAGAAAACAGTGCGGGGGCGACAAGACCCGAAGGGGTGCGGTGGGTTGCCGTGGACGCCGAAGGGCGCGGCAGGCAGGCGTCGCCGGCGGAGGCGAGGCGGCGATCAGCGGTCGCTGCAGCGGCGCGCACAGGGCCGCCACGGGAAGGCCGTGGGCAGGAGAGGGAGGACAGGCGCCTCAACGGCTGCCTCGTACGACGACCGCTGGGAACAGTCGCTCGCGCCGCGTCCAGCAGCACGACGACCTCAACCGCACACCGGTCGGTGGGGCGCCCCGCGCCGACCCGGGAAGGTCCGGCAGCACGGCGCCGACACAACGCCGCGCACCCCGGGCTCGGGCTCGGGGTGCGGCGTTCGAGGGCAGGGCTCGGGCTCGGGGCCAAGGCCCGGGCGGGGCTCAGCCGTTCGGGCGGAGTGTCCAGACGACGGTCATCTCGCCGGTCACGGCGCCGTCCGCGCGCTGAATGGCGATGGCCACGGGGAACTCGGGGCGCAGGCCGGCGTCGAGTTCGGCGACGACCTCGGTGGCCGGGCGGCCGAGCGTCGCGGTGGCCGTCACGGGGCCCATCGCGAGCTTCTTGTAGGCGATCTCGGCGCTGACGGCGAGCGGTACGGCACGCGAGAGCTGGTCACCGAACGCGGCGAGGACGATGGCACCACTGGCCGACTCGCCCAGCGTGAACATCGCTCCGGCGTGCGGGCCGCCGACGTGGTTGTGGAACTCACCCTGGTCGGGCAGCGCCACCACGGCCTTCTCCGGGCTGGTCTCCACGAACTCGAGGTTCAGGGTCCGGGCCATGGGAACCGTGGCGGCAAGCATCTCGCCGATCGACATCTGGTCTGCGCTCATGCGTCGAATGTTACCCACGAGTAGCAATTTTTGACCAGCGCCGGTACGTGATCGTCGTATCGTTGCGCCCCATGTGGCCAGGAGAGCAGCCGCCCGGGGGCGAGCAGAACGCGCAGCATCCGCAGAACGCCGGAGTCGGCGGTCAGCCGAATCCCTATCAGCAGCCGGGATACCAGCAGCAGAATCCATATGCCCAGCAGCAACCGCCCGCGCCGTGGAACGCCCCGACCGTGACGGCGGGCGCACCTGTTCCCCCGCCGGGCGACGGCGGACGCCGGACGAAGATCGTCGCGATCACCGCGGCCGCGGCCGTCGTGATCGCCGCGGGCGTGACCGGCTACGCGGTGCTCGGCGGCGGGAAGGACGACGGGGCCGATCCCGGGCCGACCAAGTCCGCGTCCCAGCAGTCGAGTCCGACCAGCAATCCGCGCCGGTCCGGCGGCGACGTGAAGCCGACGATCGCGGGCTGGAAGACCGTTCTGAACCCCGATCGCGGTATCGCTTTCGACGTACCCGCCGAGTGGGCGCTGAGGTCGACCGGCTGGGTCACGTACGTGTCGAAGGAGGACGACCCGCAGGACAAGCCGCTGATCGCGATGAAGGCCCCCGCCATCCTCAAGGAGAAGTGGTGCGGCTCCGACGAGGACAAGAACGGCAGCACCGACTACACGGAGCTCGCCGACGCCGGCACCCGGGGCAACGACGGAGCGAAGAGCCCCGAGGACGCCGCCCGCGAGGACGCGCGGACCTGGGTCTACGGCGCGTACACCCAGCCCGACAAGAAACTGGTCAAGTCCGCTGCGGTGAAGTCGTACACGACGAATTCCGGCATCAAGGGCGCTTTGGCCACCGCCTCGTCGTCCGGTGTGAAGAAACAGCAAAAGTGTGACAGCGACGGGAAGGCCACCACCTTCGCCTTCAAGAACCCCTCGGGCGACATCGTGTCGTGGTCGTTCGTCGGTGCCAAGGGCGTATCCGAGGAGGTACCGGACACGACCGTGCAGAAGATCCTCGGCACCATACGTCTGTACGACGTTCCGTCAGACTCCTGACCGGTACATGTCTGACGAGGTCCAGTGACCGAAACGTGTCACACGCGGCACTACTCTTACTGCCCATGTGGCCAGGACAGCAGCCGCCCGGGGGCGAGCAGAACCCGCAGGACCAGAATCCCTACCAGCAGCCGGGGTACCAGCAGCCGAACCCGTACCAGCAGCCCGGGTACCAACAGCCGGGTTACCAGCAGCCCAACACGTATGGGCAGCAGCCACAGTGGGGAGCCCCGGGGGAGCCGCTCGGGGCGCCCCAGGCGCCCGGTGGCGGCACCGGTGGGGGCGGCGGCGGGAACAAGACGAAGATCACCGCGATCGTCGCGGCCTCGGCCGTGGTGATCGCGGCCGGCGTCACCGGCTATCTCGTCCTGGGCGGCGACAAGGACAAGGAGGCGGGCGGTGACCCGTCCAAATCCGCCAAGCCGTCGGTCTCCACGTCCGCGAGTCCCAGCTCCAGCGGTGACGACAACCCGCGCGGCAGCGACGAGGAGGAGAAGCCGACGATCGCCGGCTGGAAGGTCGTCGTGAATCCCAAGTGGGGTACGGCGTTCGACGTTCCGGCGGACTGGGAGGTGCTGTCGTCCGGCACGTTCATCGGCTTCGACGACAAGAACAAGGACGACACCTCCACGATCATCGGCATGTCCGCGCCCGCCTTCCTCAAGGAGGAGTGGTGCACGTCCGACGAGGACAAGGACGGCCACAAGGAGAGCTCGGCGCTGGCCGCCGCGGGCTCCAAGGGGCAGAGCGGCGCCAAGAACACCAGCGACATCGCGCGCAACGACTCGGCGTGGTGGGTCTTCGGCGGGTACACGGACCAGAAGAACGCCTCGAAGAAGCTGCTCACCATCGGCAAGCCGAAGGCGTACACGACGGCCTCGGGCGTCGAGGGCAGCGTCGCGACGACGTACTCCTCGGGTGTCCCCAAGAAGGGCAAGTGCGACTCCGACGGCAAGGCGACCACGTTCGCCTTCAAGAACTCCGACGGTGACTTCGTGTCCTGGACGTTCTACGGGGCCAAGGGCGTCAGCGAGGAAGTGCCGGACGCCACGGTCAAGAAGATCCTCAGCACGGTCCGTCTGCACGGTGACCCCGAGGAGTCCTGAACCGCGCGCCGAGAACTCCCGGGTGCGGCCGGTGCGGTCCGGCCGGGGGCCCCGGCGGCGTTCGGACGGGCCGCGGGAGCCCTTCCTGAATTCGTAGAAAGCGTTTGGCAAGTCGGGCGGTCGGCGGCGATAGTCACCCGGTGACTCCAGCCGCCGCCTCCGACCGACCCTCCCGCCGCCCGTCCTGGGCGGGCCGCAACTACACCCTGCTCACCGCCGCCGCGATCGCCACGAACCTGGGCAGCCAGGGCGCGCTGATCGCCTCGGCGTTCGCCGTGCTCGACGCGGGCGGCGACGGAGGGGACGTCGGCCTGGTGGCGGCGGCGCGGACGCTGCCCCTGGTGCTGTTCCTGCTGATCGGCGGCGCCGTCGCGGACCGCCTGCCGCGCCATCGGGTGATGGTCGCGGCCAACACCCTCAACTGCCTCTCGCAGGCATCCTTCGCGGCCCTCGTCATCAGCGGGGAGGCGCAGCTGTGGCAGATGATGCTGCTCAGCGGCCTCGGCGGCACCGGCCAGGCGTTCTTCAACCCGGCGGCCGAGGGCATGCTGATGTCCTCCGTCGAGGGCGAGCAGGCAAGCCGCGCCTTCGCACTGTTCCGGATGGCGACCCAGGGCGCCGGCCTCGGCGGAGCGGCCCTGGGCGGCGCGCTGGTGGCCGTGATCGGCCCCGGCTGGGTGCTCGCCGTCGACGCGGCAGCGTTCGCCCTCGCCGCGTCCCTGCGGTCCTTCCTCGACGTCAGTCACATACCGCCGCGCGCCCCGGGCGGCGGTCTGCTCGCCGATCTCCGCGACGGCTGGCAGGAGTTCATCGGGCGGACGTGGCTGTGGTCGATCGTCGCGCAGTTCGCCGTCGTGGTGGCGGTCGTCGGCGCCGCCGAATCGGTCTACGGCCCCCTCGTCGCCCGCGACAGTCTCGGCGGCCCGGGCCCTTGGGGTCTGGCCCTCGGTGCGTTCGGTGTCGGAACCGTCGGCGGCGCCCTGCTGATGATGCGCTGGAAACCGCGCCGCCTGCTGCTCGCCGGCACCCTGTGCGTCTTCCCGCTCGCCCTCCCGGCCGCCGCGCTCGCCGTGCCCGTACCGGTCGGCGCGCTGTACGCCGTGATGTTCCTCAGCGGCCTGGCGATCGAGGTGTTCGGCGTTTCATGGATGACGGCGCTGCATCAGGAGATCCCCGAGGACATGCTCTCGCGCGTCTCGGCGTACGACTGGTTCGGCTCGATCGCGATGACGCCGCTGGCGCTGGCGCTGGCGGGCCCGGCGGAGGAGGCCTTCGGGCGTACCGTTTCGCTGTGGGGCTGCGCCACGCTGGTCGTGGTGGTCACGGCGGCGGTGCTGTGCGTGCCGGACGTACGGAACCTGACGCGTCGGACCAGAGCCGTGACCAAGCGGACTCCGCTGCCTGAGGTCGAGGGCGGGCCGGCCGCCGACAAGCGCGGGTCAGCCGATGGTGAAGGAGCCGTCGGGGGGCTCGGGTGAGGGGACCGCGTTCTCGTCGTGCACGGGTGTGGCAGCGCCCATGAACTCCCGCAGTGCGGCGCCGTGTTCGACGCGCGCGGGAAAGGCGTCGGAGGCGGTGCGGCGAGCCAGGACAGCCGTGTCGAGGGGGCGGTGGGAGGCCAGCAGCACCGCGTTGCCGAAGCGACGCCCGCGCAGTACACCCGGTTCGGCGATGACGGCCAGCTCCTCGAACACCGTGGAGAACGTGGCGAGTTGGGAGCGCAGGAAGGCGAAGGGCGCGGCGTCGGCGAGGTTGGCCAGGTAGACGCCGTCGGGGCGCAGGACCCGTTCGGCGGCGGCCGCGTACGCCACGGTGGTCAGGTGCGCGGGGACGCGCGAGCCGCCGAAGACGTCCGCGATCAGGATGTCGGCCGAGTCCGCGGGGGCGGCTTCCAGCCAGGTGCGGGCGTCCGCGGGATGCAGCGTGATCCCCGCGTCGTCCGGCACGGGAAGGTGCTCGGCGACGAGGGCGAGCAGCCCGCGGTCGGCTTCGACGACGTCCTGCCGCGAGCCGGGCCGGGTCGCCGCGACATAGCGGGGCAGCGTCAGCGCGCCCCCGCCGAGATGCAGCACATCCAGGGCGCGGCCCGGCTCCCCGACCGTGTCCAGGACATGCCCCAGCCGCCGCGCGTACTCGAACTCCAGATGCGTCGGCGCGTCCAGGTCGACGTACGACTGCGGCGCTCCGTCGACCGTCAGCAGCCACGCGCGCTTGCGGTCCACGTCCGGCATCAGCTTGGCGGTCCCGTGATCCACGGCCCGTGTCACGGGTATCGGCTCGTCCACCCATCCATTGTGGGGGAACGGCGGGGCACCGGTCGCCCGGCACCGAGTGCGGGGGACCGCGTGAACGGCCACAGCCGCCCCGCGATCCCCCGCACTCCTCAGTCCCCGCTCCTCGGAACCGTCAGCCGACGGCCGTGACCGTCCCCGCGCCGACGGTGCGCCCGCCCTCGCGGATGGCGAAACCGAGGCCGGCCTCCAACGGCACGTCGCGGCCGAGCTCCACCGTCATCGTGACGGTGTCGCCGGGGCGGGCAACGGCCGTCTCACCGAGGTCGACATCGCCCACCACGTCCGCCGTGCGGATGTAGAACTGCGGCCGGTACCCGGTGGAGACCGGTGTCGTACGGCCGCCCTCACGGGTCGACAGGACGTACACCTGCGCCGAGAAGCGCCGACTGGGTACGACGCTGTCGGGTGCCGCGACGACGTGTCCGCGCCGCACCGCGTCGCGGGGCACGCCCCGCAGCAGCAGCGCCACGTTGTCGCCGGCCTGCGCCTCGTCCATCGGCTTGCCGAAGGTCTCCAGGCCGGTGACGACCGTGTCGACACCCGCGCCGAGCACTTCGACCCGGTCGCCGACCCGGATCGTGCCGCGCTCGACGGCACCCGTGACCACCGTCCCGCGGCCGGTGATCGTGAGCACGTTCTCGACCGGCAACAGGAACGGCGCGTCCAGATACCGCTCGGGCATCGGTACGTACGTGTCCACCGCGTCCAGCAGCGCGTCGATCGCCGCGGTCCAACGGGCGTCGCCCTCCAGGGCCTTGAGCCCGGAGACCCGGACGACCGGTACGGAGTCGCCCCCGTACCCGTGCGCGGTGAGCAGTTCGCGGACCTCCAGCTCGACGAGGTCGCTGAGCTCCTCGTCGCCCGCGTCGGCCTTGTTGAGGGCGACGACGATGTGGTCGACGCCCACCTGGCGGGCGAGCAGCACGTGCTCGGCGGTCTGCGGCATGATCCCGTCCAGCGCGGACACGACGAGGATGGCCCCGTCGAGCTGGGCCGCGCCGGTGACCATGTTCTTGACGTAGTCGGCGTGGCCCGGCATGTCCACGTGCGCGTAGTGCCGGGTGTCTGTCTCGTACTCGACGTGCGCGATGTTGATGGTGATGCCGCGGGCGCTCTCCTCCGGCGCACGGTCGATGCGGTCGAACGGTACGTATCGGGTGCTGCCGCCGGAGCCCCGCTCGGCGAGGACCTTGGTGATGGCGGCGGTCAGGGTGGTCTTCCCGTGGTCGACGTGACCCATGGTGCCGATGTTCAGGTGTGGTTTGGTGCGCACGTAAGCCGTCTTGGGCATGGCTGTACCTCGAAGCCTCTTCAGTGTCAGCGGAACTGTGACTGAGTGATGGCCCCGGCGCGAAGCGGCCGGGACGGGGACCCCAAGGACTTGCCGACCCTCCCCCTGCGGGGTCCGCCGGACGATCCGGGAAGGGTCAGCTTCGGGCGCCGTCGACGGCGGCCGCGATGATCGGGACGGCAGCCTTCGGCGCATCCGCGACTGCGGATGCTGCGAGGAGGAAGGCGTACCGGAACATGACGCGATCATCGCCGACGGATCTGCCCACGTCGAATGGTTTTTCGCGCCGCTGAGCGGGTGTTTCGGGTGGTGCGCCAGGGGCTGGTGTTGTGATGAGTGAGGGTTGACGCGTGGAGTGTCAGGGATCGGCGCGTGAAGCGTCAGGGCCCGATGTTCTTGAGCGCCTCACGCACCGACAGCGGCGAGAGGCGTCCCCGCTGCTGCGCGACGAAGCCGCGTACCGCGTCCGGATCCGTCTTGGCGTACTCGCGCAGACACCAGCCGATCGCCTTGCGGATGAAGAAGTCGGGGTGCCCGGAGCGGCACAGGCAGTAGGCGAAGAGCCGCTCCGTGTCCGTCGCGTCCTTGTAGCGGAGCTGGTGGAGCAGGGCGGTGCGGGCCACCCACAGGTCGTCGTCCTCGATCCACGCGTCCATGTCGGCCTTCAGCGCGGGATCGGCGGTCACCAGGCCTCCCACTACGTGGCAGGCGAGCAGATCGACGGTGTCCCACCAGGAGACCGTGGAGACGAGATGGCGTGCCACCGGCAGAAAACCGGACGACAGCCGCTTCACATGGCGGCGCAGGTAGTCCACGGCGAAGTACTGGTACTCGCGCTCCGGCAGCTGCCAGCAGCGCAGCGCGAGCGCCGTGCAGTCCGCCTCGCCGGGGCGGGGTGTGCCGTCCACGACGACGCGTGACAGGGCACGGCGCTCGGGCGTGGTCAGACCGAGGAAGGGCGCGATGTCCTTCATGTACGCCTGCATCGACGCGGCCCGCCGCGGATCGGCAGCGGCGGCGTAGGTGGCGGTGAGCCGCTCCAGCACGGTGTCGGCGAGTGCGCTGTCCGGCATCTCGAACCGCACACCCGACGTACCCGAAGCTGTGACGCCCATGAGACGAACCATACGGCGCCCACACACATTGGTCGGTTAGTGTCACCGGATGCTCGATGCCACCACCCGCTCTGGGGGCACCGCCACGACCGTCCCCACGGCCGCCACCACGCAGCTCGCCATCTCCGCGGAACTCGACCTCGCTGCGGAGTTCGCCGTCGCCACGCGCACGGGCCTGACCGCCCGCTGCACCAGAGTCCTGCTGTCTCCGTGGTCGAGACTGTCGCTGCTCGTGGTGCTGCTCGCGGCGGCCGCGTCGGGCGTGCTGCTGTTCCATCCGCAGCGTGTGCTCTCCGACGGCTGGCCACCGCAGCTCGGCGGAGGCGCGGCGGCCGCGGTGTTCGCGGTGGCGTACGGGCTGTGCACGGTCGCGTTCGTGCCCCGGCCGCTTCTCAACCTCGCCGCGGGCGCCCTGTTCGGCTCCCAGCTGGGCCTCGGAACCGCCCTCGCGGGCACGGTGCTCGGGGCGGGCGTCGCCTTCGGGCTCGGCCGCATCCTCGGGCAGGACGCGCTGCGCCCGCTGCTGCGCGGCCGCTGGCTGAAGGCCGCGGACGGGCAGCTCAGCCGCCACGGCTTCCGCTCGAT
The DNA here is from genome assembly GCF_040606085.1 of Streptomyces sp. NPDC005485. Lineage (NCBI taxonomy): Bacteria > Bacillati > Actinomycetota > Actinomycetes > Kitasatosporales > Streptomycetaceae > Streptomyces > Streptomyces sp. NPDC005485. The sequence continues at coordinate 12,563 of NZ_JBEXDZ010000046.1, forward strand.
GATGGTGGCCCGCCTCTTCCCGGGTGTGCCCTTCTGGGCAGCCAACTACTGCGCGGCCGTCTCCCGCATGGGCTGGCTGCCGTTCCTCCTGGCCACGGCCCTGGGGTCGATCCCGAACACGGCCGCGTACGCCGTCGCCGGCGCCCGGGCCTCGGCACCGACGTCACCGGCCTTCCTGATCGCGATGGGCTTCATCGCGCTGCCGGCCCTGATCGGGGCGGTGGTGGCCTGGCGGAAGCGCCACCACCTGCGCGGCCACTGACTGCTACACCGCTTCCAGCACCATCGCGTTGGCGAGTCCGCCCGCCTCGCACATCGTCTGCAGGGCGTAGCGGGCGCCGCGTGCGCGCATCGCGTGGACGAGGGTGGTGGTCAGCCGGGTGCCGCTCGCGCCGAGCGGGTGGCCGAGGGCTATGGCGCCGCCGTGCACGTTGACCTTGGCCAGGTCGGCGCCGGTCTCCTGCTGCCAGGACAGGACGACGCTGGAGAACGCCTCGTTCACCTCGAAGAGGTCGATGTCGTCGATGGTGAGGCCCGCCTTGCGGAGCACCTTGTCGGTGGCGGGGATGACGCCGGTCAGCATGAGCACGGGGTCGGATCCGGTGACGGCGAAGCTGTGCAGCCGGGCGATCGGGCGCAGGCCCAGGCGGTCCGCGGTCTCGCTCGACATGATGAGTACGGCTGAGGCGCCGTCGTTGATCGGGCTCGCGTTGCCCGCCGTGACGGACCAGTCGATCTGCGGGAAGCGCTCGCCGAAGGCCGGGTCGTAGTAGGCGGGCTTGAGGCCGGCGAGTATCTCGGTGGTGCTGGCGGGCCGGACGCACTCGTCGCGTGTCACGCCCTCCAGGGGGGCGACCTCGGCGTCGAACAGCCCGTTGTTCCAGGCCGCGGCCGCCTTCTGGTGCGAGCTGACCGCGAAGGCGTCCATCCGCTCGCGGGAGATGCCCCACTTGGCGGCGATGAGCTCGGCGCTGACGCCCTGCGGTACCAGGCCCTCCGGGTAGCGCTCGGCGACGCCGGGTCCGAACGGGTCCTTGCCCGCGGGCACGTTCGACCACATCGGTACGCGGCTCATCGACTCCACACCGCAGGCCACGACGATGTCGTACGCGCCGGACTGGACGCCCTGCGCCGCGAAGTGCACGGCCTGTTGGGAGGAGCCGCACTGGCGGTCCACCGTGGTCGCGGGCACCGTGTCGGGGAAGCCCGCGGACAGCACGGCGTAGCGGGTGGTGTTCATGGCCTGCTCGCCGACCTGGTCGACCGTGCCGCCGATGACGTCGTCGATGAGGGCCGGGTCGATCCCGGAGCGCTCGACGAGGCTGCGCAGGGTGTGGGCGAGGAGTTCGACGGGGTGGACATGGGCGAGGGTGCCGTTCGGCTTGCCCTTGCCGATGGGAGTGCGTACGGCTTCGACGATCACAGCGTCACGCATGGGATGCCTCTCAGGTCCGTGCAGGTCCGTTCCGGCTATCAAGTTTGGATTCCAAACCCGCTAAGTGACCCGACAGTAACATGGTGAGTTGGAAGAGCCAACCCACCCCCTAGACTGATGTCATGAAGGACGCCCGCCCCTGCTCCATCGCCGCGACGCTCGCCCTCGTCGGCGAGAAGTACTCCCTGCTCGTCCTGCGCGAGGTGACGCTCGGCGCCACCCGCTTCGACCAGCTCGTACGCAACATCGGCGCCCCGCGCGACGTACTGACCGCCCGCCTGAAACGGCTCGTCGAGGCCGGCATCCTGGAAAAGGTCGAGTACAGCGAGCGCCCCACTCGCTACGAGTACCGGCCCACCCCGGCAGGCCTGGAGCTGGAGCCGGTGCTGCTCACACTGATGGCATGGGGCGACCGGCATCTCCAGGAGGGGGACTTCCGGCCGATGGTCCTGGAGCACACCTGCGGGCACGAGCTGGTCCCCCAGGTCGTCTGCCCCGAATGCGGCCAGAAGGTCGAACACCACGACCTGACCGCCCACCCGCAGTCCCCGGGCTGGACAGCTACGGGGCCGGCGGCGGCGTAGGGGGGTCGGTCAGGAGACCGGCACCCACGTCGCAGCGGTGGCACGTCTACGGATGGAACGTCCCCTGGTAGACGTCCAGTCGGCCGCACATCCCGAACCGGCCGTGCGTGGACGGCTGTTCGGCCCGTACGACGGCGTCCGCGAGGTGGGAGGTGTCGCCTCGCTCCAGACGGTCGAGCTGCTCGCCCGTGGCCGCGGCGGCGGCCTCGGCGCCGTGGTGCCACCGCTCGCGCCAGGCTCCGAGCCGGGGCCGCACCAGCGCGGCCGCGGCCCGGTGGAAGGCGGCGAGCGGCTCGGGACCCTCGGCCTCGCGCAGCGCGCGGTAACCCTCCAGGGCGAGGTCGCGCCGGGCTCGCGCGAGCCGCTCCTGCTCCGCCTCGGGTGCGTCGGCCGGGATGACGGTGGCGGCCGCGTAGGTCTCCGGGTCGGTCAGGTACGGCGGCGGCAGCGTGAGCACGGCGTCGCCCGCCTCGGGGAGCCCGTTGTTCTGCATGAGGACCGTGATGCGCAGGTCGTCCTCGTTGACCAGCCGGTGGATGGTGCCGGGCGTGAACCAGGCGACCGTGCCGGGCGCGAGCGGCGTGACCTCGTAGCCGGAGGCGGTCAGCGTCTGCACCGCCCCGCGCCCGCCGGTGACGACGTACGCCTCCGAACAGGTCAGGTGCATATGGGGAGTTCCCCCGCACGCACCGTCCGCGGCGGGCCAGTCGTACACGCACAGGTGCGACACGGCGACGGCGCCCGGCAGCCCGGCGAAACCGCGGGGTGCCTCGGGGCCGCCCTGCGCGGCCGCCCCGGCGTGCCGGCTCACCACGGATGCGCCTCCAGGTACTTGGCGACGTCCTCGCGCTCCCAGGCGCCCTCCGCCACGACCACGCGGTAGCGGCGGGTGAGCGTGTCGCCGGGTGCGAGTTCCAGTTCGTCGAAGAAGGCGAGCGAGGGGGCGACGGCGGCGAACGGTTCGTTGCGCACGAACCAGTGGGCCGGGTGGGCGCCCGCCGCCCCGGTGTGGTCGTTCTCGGGGGCGTGCGCGAAGACGAGCGTGGCGTGCCCGTCGGCGCCGTCGTGCTCTGCCGAGTAGGCGAGCCACGGCGCCTGCTGCCCCATCAGCTCCGGGCCCTCGGACTCGGGACCGATGACCCGGCCGTCCCGGAAGCCGCGCGGGCCGCGCCAGAACAGGCCCGTGTAGCCGGCCATCTCCCGGCCCGCCGTCGTCGGGCTGCCGAAGCGCAGGGGCTCGTCACGCCTGTTGGTGACCGCGGAGGTCCACGTCAGCGCCCAGGAGCCCGACTCCGGATCCACGTCGTGCACCTCGATGCGGCGCTCCTCCTCGGCCCAGAGATCACCGTTGTACGGATGCCAGGTGAGGCGTTCGGCGATGACGGCGCGGCCGTCGGCCGCTTCCACCTCGTCGAAAGCGATGTGCGCCATCGACCCGACACGCTCTGGGAGTTCGAGATATCCCTTTCCGTGAACGTATGTGTTGCCGCCCCACAGGTTCTGGCCGGAGAGGTGCGAGACCGTCATCTGCAGGCCCTTGTGCCAACGGTGGTCGTTGGGCCGGTAGTCCGTGACCACGTTGTCCGAGAGCGTCCGCAGCGGATGCAGATACGGCTTCGGGGCCTCCCAAGCGGCTTCCGGGCGGTACACGTAGCTCAGCAGCTCGACGCCGGTGGTGACATCGCTGATCGTGATGCGCTCGCCGTGGGTGTGAACGATGCGCAGACCGTCGCGACCGGTCATGCCGGCACCTCCTCCCCACTCACGGACACGGAGGGTCCGGTGGCCTCGGACGTCACGGGCGCCCAGCCCGGCGCACCTCCGTGCAGGGCGTCGTAGTACGAGTCCCCGGGACCGATGTCCCCGGCCCGCACGGTCGTGTCCGTGAACGCCGACTTGTAGAGGGCGGTGATGAGCTCCAGGCTGGTGCGGCCGTCGGCGCCACTGCTGCGCGGCCGCTCACCGACTCGCATGCTCGCGACCAGCTCCCGCAGCTGCGCGAGGTGCGAGCTCGGCACATCCGCGCCGAAGTCGCGCCAGGCCGCCACGTCCGCCTCCGGCACTCCCGGCGCCGGGGTGATGCGCCAGTGCTCGTTGCTGTGTCCGTAGAGGTGGGTCAGCTCGACGGTGGCGCGTTCGCAGTCGATGCGGATGCGGCTCACCTCGTCCGGGCTCAGGACGCTGTTGACGACGGTGCCCAGGGCGCCGTTCGCGAAGCGGACCAGGGCCGTCGAGACATCCTCCGTCTCCACGTCGTGCACCAGACGCCCGGCCATGGCCCGCACCTCGCTCCACGGCCCCAGCAGATCGAGCAGCAGGTCCATCTGGTGGATGCCGTGCCCCATCGCGGGCCCGCCGCCCTCGGTCTCCCAGCGGCCGCGCCAGGGCACGGCGTAATAGGCGGTGTCGCGGTACCAGGTGGTCTGACAGTGCACGACGAGCGGGCGGCCCATGGCCCCCTCGGCGATCAGGCGCTTCACGTGCCGGGCGCCGGAGCCGAAGCGGTGCTGGAAGACGATCGACGCGTACGGACCGCCGTCCAGGCCCTCCTCGGCCTCGATGGCGTCGAAGTCCGCGAGCGTCGGCACGGGCGGCTTCTCGCACCACACCCAGGCGCCGGCGCGCAGCGCGGCGACGGTCTGCGCGCGGTGCAGGGTCGGCGGCGTGCAGATGGTGACCAGGTCCGGGCGCTGCTCTTCGAGCATGCGGTCCAGGTCGGTGTACGCGTGCGGGATGCCCGCGTCCGCGCAGAGCGCCTTCACCGCGTCGCCGTCGATGTCGACCGCGGCGACGATCTCCGTCTCGCCCTCGTCGGCGAGCGCGGCGAGCGCGGGCAGGTGCGAGCCGCGCGCGATGGCGCCCGCGCCGATGATGGCAGCCCGGATGCGGCGGCCCTCGAACGGCGCCGCGGGACGGCCGCCCGCCGCGGCCTCGGGGACGTTCGCCGAAGTCGCGGGTCCGTTGGCGGCGGTCTCCGGGCGGGTCGCGGCGGCCTTCTCGGTGCCGGGTGCGTTGCGGGGTGTGCTCATGGACGTGATCAACGCTCCATCGGACGTGAGGACGTGACGTCAGACGTCGGCCAACGCGTGATGACTCCGGGGACCCCGGCGACAGCAAGCGCTTTCTCTTCTGCAGCAACGTATGCGTCGCTCCGGCGCTGGTCAACACCATGGCCGCGCCGGCTGCGCGTCGCCGGGCCCGCCTGCCCCGTGTCCGCCTGCCAAACCCCTGTGGCGGGGCTGTCACAGCAGGGCGCTACGCTGCCCACAACACACTTGATCACCGCGCGCGCGGTCCGCCGCGCCCGCCCGCACGTATCCGTCGCCTGCGTCGGCGTCCTCAGCCACCCCCTTCGCCGCTTTCCGTCGCCCCTTCCACGATCAGCACTTGGATCCCGTAACTTCATGTCTTGGTTTGAATCCCTCATCCTCGGACTCGTCCAGGGGCTGACCGAGTTCCTTCCCGTCTCCTCCAGTGCGCATCTGCGGCTGACCGCGGCGTTCGCGGGCTGGAAGGACCCGGGTGCGGCGTTCACGGCGATCACGCAGCTCGGCACGGAGGCCGCGGTGCTGATCTACTTCCGCAAGGACGTCGGGCGGATTCTCGCGGCGTGGTCCCGCTCACTCACGAACAAGGCGATGCGGAGCGATCACGACGCCCAGATGGGCTGGCTGGTGATCGTCGGCTCGATTCCGATCGGTCTGCTCGGGGTGACGCTCAAGGACCAGATCGAGGGCCCGTTCCGCGATCTGCGGATCACCGCGACGATGCTGATCGTCATGGGCGTGGTCATCGGCATCGCCGACCGGCTCGCGGCCCGCGACGAGACCGGCGGCAGACACCGCGCGGCCAAGCAGCGCAAGACACTTGAGGACCTCAACACCAAGGACGGCCTGCTCTACGGCATCTGCCAGGCGATGGCGTTGATCCCGGGCGTCTCGCGGTCCGGCGCCACGATCAGCGGCGGCCTGTTCATGGGCTACTCCCGCGAGGCGGCGGCCCGTTACTCCTTCCTCCTCGCCATGCCGGCCGTACTCGCCTCGGGCGCCTTCGAGTTGAAGGACGCCGCGGAGGAGGGCCACATCTCCTGGGGCCCGACCGTCTTCGCCACGATCATCGCGTTCGCGGTCGGTTACGCGGTCATCGCGTGGTTCATGAAGTTCATCTCGCACAAGAGCTTCATGCCGTTCGTCTGGTACCGGATCGCCCTCGGCATCGTGATCATCGCGCTGGTGATGACGGGCGCGCTGAGCCCGCACGCCGCGGAGTCGGCGGGCTAACGCCCGTCCGGGGCCCCCAGGCCGCCTGGCAGCCCCTTCCTGTCCGGAGAGTCAGGCCCGTCCAGGGCCTCCGGAAAGGGGGCCGCCCAGGGTTCCTGCTCGACCCGCACCCCGTTCGCGACGTATGCGATGGTGCGGTACCACCCCGCGAGGACCAGCAGTTCCAGGGCCTCGCGCTCGTCGAGATGAGCACGCAGGCCGTGCCACGCCGAGTCGCTCAGGTGCGACGTGGCGTGGAGTTCGTCCACGGCGTGGAGCAGGGCTGTCTGCCGAGGGGACCAGGCCGGGTCCTCGGGGCCGCCGGTCGCGGTGAGAGCGACCTGTTCCGGGGTGAGTCCGGCCGGTTCGGCGTACGTCGCGATGTGCACGCCCCACTCGTAGGCGCAGCCGCAGAGTGCGGTGACGCGGGCGATCACGAGTTCCCGGTCGGCATCGCCGAGCCGCCCGTGGACCAGGAGTCCCGCACCGAGTGCCCGCATGCGCGCGGCGAGTTCGGGGTGGCGTTCGAGGACCTTGAACAGCATCAGGGGTTCGCGGGTGACGCCCGGTGGCATCCAGCGGTGCAGCGCGCGGTCGGTCTCCGGCTCGTAGGGCGGCGTGACGCCGTCAATGCGCTGGTTCATGGCCGCGTTACCGGCTTCGCGCTGCTTCACAGCCGCACTACCGGCTTCGTTGATTTCATCGGTTTCATCGGCTCCATGACTGCACCCTTGCGCTTCTGAAATCGAAGCGCAAGGGTGCGGCTTGGACGACTTCGGTCGGCCTGAACAACTTCCGCGGAGAGGTACGCACTTGTCCACGACGCCCGTCCCGGCTGCGGCGCCCTCCGGGACGCCCGTACCCGCGGCGGGCCCCGATCGGCTTCCGGGACCGCTGCTGACGTGGCCCCACGCCTGGGCGGACCGGGAGTGAGGCACTGCGTCAAGTGCTCGCGATTCCGCCCGAACAGCCCGTCCAAGTCCTCGCTGATCCAGCCAAGTTGACCGCCCCGGCACCCGCCCGGCCGTGACCAACCACATACGTCATGAGTAGCCGACTGGTAGCGCAGTGTCAGTCCTTGCCCCTAGGCTTGTCGGCATGTCCCCCGATTCCATCTCCCCTGGTTCCGTGCGTTCCTCCGCCGCGTTAAACGAGCAGATCCGCGCGCTGTGGATACGCACCAGCGGCTCCTTGTCGGCTCAGGAGCGCGCGGAGTACGAACTGCTGGTCGTGGAATGGGCCGCGGCGATCCGCGGTGAGGTCGTCGAGGCGGCCTGAGACGGAAGGCTCCGGCGCGCACCACTGCACGGGGCCTGAGGAGTCCAGGCCTTGAGGGCGTGAGGACACACCGCCCCCGGCGACCCGAACAGGGCCTGGCGAGGTCGCTGCTGCCGAGGAAGCTGCGGCCTGATCAGTGAGCGGCGAGCGCTTTGTCTATGCGCCGCAACGTTCCCTCGTGCGTGACCCACCTGCTCAGGCTCTCCAGCTCCGTCCGTGCCGCCCGGTCCCCGATCCGAGCCAGGGCAACGATGCCCGCCTCGGCCACTTCGGGCGAGCGGGGAGCGTCTCCTGACCGATGGTCCAAGGAGGTCTCGACGAGGCCGACGAGGGCGAGGACGGTGTCCGGTTGAGGCGGAAGGAAAGAGAGCATCCAGGCAAGCCCACGCAGAACATGGGCGTTGTAGGGGTCGAAGCGCGCGTTCACATCGAACGCGAGGTGCGGATGGCCGACAAGCGGGATCGTCCGATCCAGGCAAGCCAGCTCGAACCACTCCAGCACAGCTCGCCGTACCGCCTCCGGGCCGGCGGCGTCCAGCAGAGCCAGTGCGGTCTGTCTCCACTTCGCCGACGGTGCGGTGGCGGTCACCGGGGCGGCATGGGCCAGCAACCGCTGCCACGGCTCTCCCCCAGCGGTCACTTCCTTGAGCGCCTGGTCGGCCCACGGCTCCCCGGGATTGAGCACCGGACCAGGGCACTTGGCCAGCAGATTCCGCATTCCGGGTTCCGTGCCGTTCGCGGCCGCATGGGTGCGCCGGACACCTGGCAGGGTCGCCGCAGCGTTTGTCCGCCGGAAGGCGGCCAGGATCGCGGGATCGGGAGTACGCCCGGCTGCGAGTTCCGCATCGGCCAGTTCCCAGATCCGGTGGGACGACCAGATGACGTACTGGTCGCTCAACCTGAACAGCCGTTCCTGACGTTCGGCGGCAAGCAGGTCCCCATCCAGGCCGGAGGCAACTCCGGAAGCGATCGTGAGCAGTTCGGTATGGAGGTAGTCGACGTCCCGCCTGAATTCCTCGGCCGTCCCCTCGTTCTCCACATGGGCGTACCAACGCGCCCAGATGCCCGCGAGCTCCAGCCGGTCATCGTCGGGCAGCCCCCGCAACGCCTCCATGTTCTCGACCCCTACGCCCGTCATGGAACCGTTGTTGCAGGCGGCCCGCATGACGGCGCGGGACAGCTCCTGCAGATCACCGCGCCCGGCGAGGTCGTGGTACAGGGCGGCCTGTTCCACCAGCAAGTGAGTGTTCCGCATCCATCTGCTCATGACCGGCAGCGTAGAAGAGGCCACTGACATCAAACGTGCCCGGTCGGCTGAGGGACCGAGGGGAAACCGGTGGGGGGATTGATCGTTCGCCGGTGTCAACATGTGGCGCGGGAAGCGGCCGGGGCTGCCGAATATCACTGCACACCCCCTTGGCGTGGCACGTTCCGTGGCCAACACTGTGCCGATGACGCAGCGTGTGGAGCTTGCGACGGTGATGGACCGGCTTGCCGTCGACGAACTCGTCACCGAGTACGCGGTGGCGGTGGACGACGGTGACTGGGAGGCCTACCGAGGGCTGTTCACGCCGGACGGGCGTGCGGACTACCGCTCGGCCGGCGGCATCGAAGGAGACGCCACAGACGTTTCGGGGTGGCTCGCGCAGAGCATGCAGTTGTTTCCCATGCGCCAGCATCTGATCGTGAACCGGCGCGTGCGGTTCGGGATTCTGGACCAGGACACCGGTGACACGGCCCGCGTCCGGGCCGACTACGTCAATCCGATGCGGTTCGCGGGGCACGACGGGGGGTCCACCACACCCGACTTCGTGTGCGGCGGCCGCTACACGTTCGGGCTGCTGCGCACGGACGACGGCTGGCGGTTGCGCGCCGTGGTCGTCGAGGAGAAGTGGCGCCTCGCCCCGCAGCACCGCCCGGAGCCCGCCCCCTCCTGAAGCAGGCCCCCTGTCGGAGATCGTCTCCGACGCGCACACTGAAGGCACCCATGGGGTAGGGAGGCGCCGTATGAAGATGCCCAGCAGTTGGCTCGCCTCCCCGTGGCGGCGCGGAACGCTCGCCGCACTGGCCGGAGCCCTGCCCGTATTCGCCTTTCCTGCCCCGTCCTTGTGGTGGTTCGCGTACGTCGCCCTGGTCCCGTGGATCCTGCTCGTCCGCTCGGCGCCCACGGGCAAGCGAGCCGCGTACGACGGATGGCTCGGCGGACTCGGGTTCATGCTGGCCGTGCACCACTGGCTGCTGCCGAGCCTGCATGTCTTCACGGTGCTGATCGCGGCGCTGCTCGGCGCGCTGTGGGCTCCGTGGGGCTGGCTCGTGCGCCGGTTCCTCGCAGGCGTGCCGTCGGGCGGGCAGGTCACCGCCGCGCTCGTGGTCGTGCCCTCGGGCTGGCTGATGGTCGAACTCGTCCGGTCCTGGCAGGGGTTGGGCGGGCCATGGGGTCTGCTCGGGTCCAGCCAGTGGCAGGTGGAGCCCGCGCTGCGGCTGGCCTCGGTCGGCGGGGTGTGGCTGCTCAGCTTCCTGGTGGTCGCTGTCAACGTCGCGCTCGCCGTACTCGTGTCGGTGCGGGAGTCCCGTATCCCCGCCGTGGCCATTCCCGCCGTCGCCGGGCTGGTCGCCACGGCCGCCGCGACGTCGGCGGCCTGGGTGTGGGCGCCGCGCCCCGAGGCGGACGGCAGGGTGCGGATCGCCGTCGTGCAACCCGGTGTCGTCGACGGCATGGACAGCGGTGACAAGCGGTTCGCGCGTGAGGAGCAGCTAACCCGTGCGCTGGCCGGCCAGGACGTGGACCTGATCGTGTGGGGCGAGAGCAGCATCGGCGTCGACCTCGCCGACCGCCCCGACCTGGCGAGTAGGATTTCCAAACTCTCTCGTGAACTGAACGCCGACATCCTCGTGAACGTGGACGCCCGACGCTCCGACCGGCCCGGCATCTACAAGAGTTCGGTCCTGGTGGGACCCCAGGGCCCGACCGGCGACCGCTACGACAAGATGCGACTGGTCCCCTTCGGCGAGTACATCCCCGCGCGTTCCCTGCTGGGCTGGGCCACCTCGGTCGGCAAGGCGGCGGGCGAGGACCGCAGGCGCGGTAGCGAGCAAGTGGTGATGGACGTCGGGCACGGGCTGCGGGTGGGCCCGATGGTGTGCTTCGAGTCGGCGTTCCCCGACATGAGCCGGCATCTGGCCGAGGACGGCGCCGAGGTGCTCCTCGCGCAGTCGTCGACGTCGTCGTTCCAGCAGAGCTGGGCTCCCAAGCAGCACGCGTCACTGGCGGCGCTGCGGGCCGCCGAGACCGGCCGCTCGATGGTGCACGCGACACTGACCGGCGTCTCCGCCGTCTACGGTCCCAGCGGCGAGCGGGTCGGCTCCTGGCTCGGCACGGGTGCGAGCACCTCGGCGGTGTACGACGTGCCGCTGGCGCGGGGCGTCACGCCGTACGTCCGGTTCGGCGACTGGCCGGTGCACGCGGCGCTGCTGGTGCTGGCCGCCCTGTGCGCCACGGAGGGCGCTCGCACGCTCAGGCTGCGGCGGACCGCTCCTGGATCGTCCGTACCACCCGCTCGCACAGTTCGTGAGTCGCCAGCGCGTCCCGGGCGCTGAGCACCTTGCCCGCGCGGACGGCGTCGAGGAAGGCGAGCACCACCTGCTCGATGCCGCGCTGCCGGGCCACCGGCACCCAGTCCCCGCGCCGCCGTACGGTCGGCTGCCCCTTGTGGTCGACGACCTCGGCGAGATTGAGCACCTGGCGCTTGGTGTCCTGCCCGGAGACCTCAAGGATCTCCTCCGCGGAGCCGCTGAGCCGGTTCATCACACCGAGCGCGGTGAAGCCGTCGCCGGCGAGCTGCAGGACGACATGGTGCAGCAGCCCGTCCTCGACCCGGGCCCGCACGGTCACGTCGTCGACCGGACCCGGCGCCAGGAACCGCAGCGTGTCCACGACGTGGATGAAGTCGTCGAGGATCATCGAGCGGGTCTCCTCGGGCAGCCCGATGCGGTTCTTCTGCATCAGGATCAGCTCACGCGGGTGGTCGGCGCACTGCGCGTACGCGGGTGCGTAGCGTCGGTTGAAGCCGACGGCGAGACTGACGTTGCGCTCCTCCGCGAGCCGCACCAGGCGCTCGGAGTCGGCGAGTTCGTACGCGAGCGGCTTGTCGACGTACGTCGGTACGCCCGATTCCAGGAGCCGCGTCACGATCTCGGGGTGCACGGCGGTCGGCGCGTGCACGAACGCCGCGTCGAGGCCCTGGGCGAGCAGCCGGTCGAGGTCCGTGTGGCGCTGCGCGTCCGGGAGGTGGAGCGTGTCGGCGACCCGGGCGAGTGTTCCCGGCGTACGCGTCTGGAGGTGCAGCTCCACCCCGGGCTGCACGCCGAGGACCGGCAGGTAGGCCTTCTGCGCGATGTCGCCGAGTCCGATGCAGCCGACCTTCACAGGGGTCTCCTCAGGGGGTGCTCGCCGGGTTCCAGGGCCCCGGCTACCGGGTGCGGGCCTGGTTCTCGGCCTCCCCCGGAAGCATACGGCGACCGGGGCGACCCCCAGCCGGCGATGTCGTCGAAGCCGCGCAGGAAGGGCGCGGGGTTCCACGGACCCCGCCCCACAGAAAACACCGCGCCCGCTCCCCCGCGATCCGTAAAGATGTGGCCATGACCATCGATCGCACCGAACCCTCCACAGACGCCGACGAGCGCACCATGCTGGAGGGCTGGCTCGACTACCACCGCGGGACCCTCGCGACGAAGTGCGCGGGCCTGGACGACGCCCAGCTCAGAACCGCATCCGTGCCGCCCTCCGAGTTGTCCCTGCTCGGTCTCGTACGGCACATGGCGGAGGTGGAGCGAGGCTGGTTCCGCAAGGTTCTCGTGGACGACGACCCCGGGCCGATCTATTTCAGTGACGAGGACCCGGACGGCGAGTTCCACCTCACCGAGGCGGACACCTGGGACGAGGCGCACGCGACCTGGCAGAGCGAGATAGAGATCGCCCGGCACAACGCGGCGCGGTTCGCCCTGGACGACTTCTCCAAGGGCACGAGCAAGTCCACCGGCACCCCCTTCAACCTGCGCTGGATCTACACCCACATGATCGAGGAGTACGCGCGTCACAACGGTCACGCCGACCTGATCCGGGAGCGCATCGACGGCGCCACCGGCGACTAGGGGGATTCTGACGGATCTTCGCGGCGTCGAGACGCCCGGCACGCCGAGAGCACGCACCGAACGCCGCTCCTTCTTCCGCGCTGATCCGTCAGAGGTCCCCTAGGGCCTGTCCGGCGTCACACCGGACGCGCCGACGCCCACCGGAGGAGCGGAAGGATCACCCGTGCGGGGCATCCTCCGCTTGTCCGCTCCCCCAAAGCGGTGCGGACCCAGCAGAGTTGCGCGGGTGCATCGAACGAGGACCACCGCAACGCTCCTGGTCACCGTGGCTGTCACGGCCCTCTCCGGCTGTGTGACCGTCCAGCGACCGCCCGTCCCCGGCCCGGCGGCCGCGCCGTCGCGGCCGTCGGCGCCCCGCCCTGACGGCAAGGCAGGGCCGCAGAGAACAGAGCCGCAGATCGTGCAGGCACCGGCCCGGGAGGCACTGGAGCTCATCGGGCCGTCCAGGAAGCCGTCACCGGACACGCGAGCGACGCGACCGTCGGCCGGCCCCGCACCCGAAGAGGCGACGGGGACCACTCCACGTCGCCGGCACACCCTCCCCCAGCCGAAGGAGCGACGGGAGCCGCACCGTCCCGCCCCGCGCACCGTCACCCCGGCCGCGCCCAAGGGCGTACCGATGAACCAGCAGGATGTGTGTGCCCTCGGCCGAAAGTACGGCGGCTGGAAGGCGGACAGCCCGCAGGCGGTCATCTGCAGGCAAACGTACGGCCGTTGACGAACGGGCCGGACCCGTACACCTGATTTCGAGGACGGACGACGCTACGGCCGCTGTCGCGGCGGCCCGAGCGTCTCCCCTCCGGGACCGTCGAAGGGCCGTGACTCCTCCGCCGACATGCCGTCTCCCGCGAGCTGCAGCTCCAGGCGGCCGATCGCCGCTCGCACGCCGTCCCCGTAGGGATCGTCACCGAGGGCGCCGTCGGCTCCGCGGGCCCGGCGCAGATGGCTGCGGGCGGCCTCGCCACGGCCGAGCTTCACATAGTCCGCGGCGAGATTCAGATGCAACGACGGGTAGAACGCGTGCACCGCGAGGGAGCGGTGATGCGCGGCGACCCGACCGTCGCTGATCTCGTCGGCGGCCGACAACGCCCTCAGGTCCCAGGCGAGTTCGTCGCAGGGGTCGTCCTGGGTGTCCGCCATGTAGTGGGCGAGCGTGCAGCGGTGCAGGGGGTCTCCGTCCTCCCCGATCTCCGCCCACAGGTCCAGGAAGCGGCCCCGAGCCTCCTCGCGGTCGCCGCCGTGGTGCAACATGACGACCTGTCCGATCCGGGTCATCATGGCGTCCGGTGCCGCCTGCTCCTGTTGCTCCGCCACCGCGTCCTCCAGGCTCGTCACTGTCCCTCAGACGCTAACGGCAGCCGCTGACAATCACGCTCAGGCGGCTCCGTACGCCACTGGGCCAGGCCGGTGACGGTCCCGGCCCGGTGGCATGCCGGTCAGCCCAGGTTCGGGACGGTCCAGTCGATGGGGTCGTGGCCCTGCTTCGCGACCGCCTCGTTGATCTGTGTGAAGGGGCGCGAGCCGAAGAACTTCTTCGCGGACAGCGGCGAGGGGTGCGCGCCCTTGACGACGATGTGCCGCTCCTCGTCGATCAGCGGCAGCTTCTTCTGCGCGTAGTTGCCCCACAGGACGAAGACCGCCGGGTCGGGACGGTCGGCCACCGCGCGGATCACCGCGTCCGTGAAACGCTCCCAGCCCTTGGCCTTGTGCGAGTTGGCCTCGCCGCCGCGCACCGTGAGCACCGCGTTGAGCAGCAGGACTCCCTGCTGGGCCCACGGCATCAGGTAGCCGTTGTCGGGAACGGGGGTGCCCAGCTCCGCGTTCATCTCCTTGTAGATGTTGCGCAGCGACGGGGGGATCTTCACGCCGGGCCGGACGGAGAAGCAGAGGCCGTGCCCCTGGCCCTCGCCGTGATAGGGGTCCTGACCGAGGATCAGCACCTTCACCCGCTCGTACGGCGTCGCGTCGAGCGCGGCGAAGACCTCTTCCCGCGGAGGGTGGACGGGACCCTTCGCACGCTCCTCCTCGACGAACTCGGTGAGTTCCTTGAAGTAGGGCTGCTGCAGCTGCTCGCCCAGGACGCCTTGCCAGGACTCGGGCAGCATGGCGGTGTCGGTCACGTCAACTTCCTCCGTTGTGCGATCACTTCCAGGCAACAGAACCTACAGGCGACCACTGACAATCGGATCCGACCCCCGGGCTGCCGGGGCTACCAGCTGGTCTTGCGGTCCAGCTCCCACATCATCATGATCGTCGACGGGTCGAGGGCCTGCTCGGCTCCGGCGATCTCCTCGCTGACGGCGACGTACTGCTTGCCCTGCCACAGCGGCAGCAGCCGGGCGTCGTCGACGAGGATCTGCTGGGCCTCCTGGAACTCCTTGACCACGGCGCCCCGGTCGCTCTGGCGCCGCGACTCGGGCAGCAGGGTGTTGGTGATCTGCGGGGCCGGGTAGGGCGTCCCGAGTGCGTTCTGATCACCCACGAAGGGTGCGATGAAGTTGTCGGCATCCGGGAAGTCGGGGAACCAGCCGCGTCCGAACACCTGGTACTCGCCCTTGCGGTACCCCGCTTCGTACGTCTTCCAGGGGCGGCTCTTGAGAGTGACCTTGAACAGGCCGGAGTCCTCGAGCTGCTGCTTCAGTTCCTCGAACTCCGGGCGGGTCTCGGAGCCGTACCGGTCGGTCGTGTACCAGAGCGTGAGGGGGACGTGGCCGGTGATGCCGGCTTCCAGGAGGAGCTTGCGGGCCTTGGAGGAACTGGGTTCGCCGAAGTCGTCGAAGTAGGCGGTGCTGTGCCCCGCCAGTCCCGCCGGGACCATGGAGTACAGCGGGTCGACGGTGTCCTTGTAGACCTTGTGCGCGATGGCCGGCCGGTCGATGATCTGCGCGATCGCCTTGCGGACCGCGGGCTTCTTCGCCCACGGGTCCTTCGGGTTGAACACCAGATAGCTGATCTCGATGCCCGCGTTCTCGACGAGTTCGAGACCCTCCTGCGACGCGTGTGCCTGGAGCGAGACGACGTCCGAGGCGGCGAGACCGCGGTAGGTGACGTCGATCTTCTTGTCCTTGAGCGCCTTGACCATCGGGGCCGAGCTCTGGAAGTAGCGGATGGTGACCGCGTCATTCCTGCGCTGGGCGAAGCCCTTGTAGTGGTCGTTGGTGACGAGTTCGGCCTGCTTGCCGTCCTCGTAGGACTTCAGGCTGTACGGCCCGGACCCGAAGACCTTGCCGTCCTTGCGCAGGGAGTCGGCGGGATAGTCGTCGGGGTCGACGATCGACATGGCGGGCGTCGCGAGGACGAACGGGAAGGTCGCGTCGGACTTGTTGAGATGGAAGACGAGCTCACGGTCGCCCAGTGCCTGGACCCGGTCGAGGCTTCCCAGCAGGCCCGCAGGGCCGCCCTTCACGTTGATCTTCCTGATGCGGTCGATGGAGTACTTGACGGACCTCGCGTCGAGCGTGTCACCGTCGGAGAACTTCATGTCCGAGCGCAGGATGCAGCGGTAGGTGCGGTTCGCGGTGTCCGTGAACTTGCAGCTCTCGGCCGCGTCGGGCTGGGGCGTCGTCGCACCGGAGGGGTAGCTCAGCAGCGTCTGGTAGATGTTGCGGAACAACTCCCAGGAGCCGTCCCAGGAGGCGGCCGGATCCAGTGTGCTGGGGGCACTGGTCGTGCCCACGACGATCGGTCCCTTGTCGTCGGACGATCCCGAGGAGAGCACACCACATCCGGCCACCAGGGATATGGACGTGATCGCCGCCAGTTGCCGCAGACATTGGTTCCGGTTGAACACGCGCTCGCTCCTCGATCTGCCATACCAAGGGTCGGCAGACCATACCGCAGTGCCACGCCGGGTGAACCCCTTCCCAACGCGGGCACTTGATCAGCGCGCATATGACGACGTTGTCAGAGACCTGTGCGGTTGTTGTATGTCGAGCAGCACCTGTTGTACATCGGCACGGGCGCGCTTCTCGTCCGGCGCGCCCGCACCGACGTTCCCGCCGAGGTCAGCGGCCTCGGCGTCACTGTTCCCGCGGAGGTCAGCCGACCCCGGCGTTGAGGAAGATGCCACCGTCCACCACGAGCGTCTGGCCGGTGACCCAGTCCGACTGCTGCGAGGTGAGGAATGCGGCGGCGCCGCCGATGTCGGCGGGCACGCCGAGCCGGCCGAGCGGGTAGGCCGCGGCGGCCTCCTCCTCGCGTCCCTCGTAGAGGGCCTGCGCGAACTTGGTCTTCACGACGGCGGGGGCGATCGCGTTGACCCGCACCTTCGGCGCGAACTCGTGCGCCAGCTGCACGGTCAGGTTGATCATCGCGGCCTTGCTCATGCCGTACGCGCCGATGAACGGCGAGGGGGCCACGCCCGCCACGGAGGCGATGTTGACGATCGCGCCGCCGTTCTCGCTCTGCCAGGCCTTCCAGGTCAGCTGGGCGAAGCCGAGCGCCGAGATCACGTTCGTCTCGTAGACCTTGCGCGCCACGCCCAGGTCGAGGTCGGCCATCGGGCCGAACACCGGGTTCGTGCCGGCGTTGTTGACCAAGTAGTCGACGCGGCCGAAGGCCTCCATGGTGCGCTCGACGGCGGCGGCCTGGTGAGCCTCGTCGTGGGCCTTGCCCGCGACGCCGATGACGCGCTCGGCGCCGAGCGCCTCGACGGCCTCCTTGAGGGCGTCCTCGTTGCGTCCGGTGATGCAGACGCGGTCGCCGCGGGCGATCAGGGCCTCCGCGACGCCGTAGCCGATGCCGCGGCTGGCGCCCGTGATGAGGGCGACCTTGCCGGAGAGTTCGGGAAGTGCAGTCATGTCGGTGTCCCCCGGCCCTAGTTGAGCGGTCCGCCGGCCACGTACAGCACCTGGCCCGAGACGAAGCCCGCGTCGTCGCCGGTGAAGAAGGCGATGGCGTTCGCGATGTCGTCGGGGAAGCCCACGCGCTGCACGGGGATCTGGGTCGCCGCGGCGGCCTGGAACTCCTCGAAGCCCATGCCGACCCGGGCGGCGGTGGCGGCGGTCATGTCGGTGACGATGAAGCCGGGTGCGACGGCGTTGGCGGTGACGCCGAACTTGCCGAGCTCGATCGCGAGGGTCTTGGTGAGGCCCTGCAGGCCCGCCTTCGCGGTGGAGTAGTTGGCCTGGCCGCGGTTGCCGAGCGCCGAGGACGACGACAGGTTCACGATCCGGCCGAACTTCGCGTCGACCATGTGCTTCTGGATGGCCTTGGCCATCAGGAAGGCGCCGCGCAGGTGCACGTTCATGACCGTGTCCCAGTCGGACGCGCTCATCTTGAACAGCAGGTTGTCGCGGAGCACACCCGCGTTGTTCACCAGGATCGTCGGCGCCCCGAGCTCCTCGGCGATGCGCGCGACGGCGGCCTCGACCTGGGCCTCGTCGGAGACGTCGCAGCCCACCGCGAGGGCCTTGCCGCCCGCCGCGGTGATCTTCTCCACGGTGTCCTTGCACGCGGCCTCGTCGAGGTCGATCACCGCGACGGCGCGGCCCTCGGCTGCCAGTCGTACGGCGGTCGCGGCGCCGATGCCGCGCGCGGCGCCGGTGACTACGGCGACGCGCTGCTCAGTGGTGGACATTGCTGGTTCTCCTCGCCCTTGGGAAAAGCCCTGCCTACGGCTCCCACGGTACGCCCGTCCGGTGAGCGACCGCTTAGTACCTTCAGTGGAGGTGACGCTAGAAGCCCTGGCACTCGGTGTCAACGGCCCGCGGCGCCGGTGTGATCCATTACCTGACCAGCAGGTCGAGCAGCCGCTCCAGCTCGGCCCGCGGATCGGCGGTGAGCCCGGTGTGCACCGGCCCCGGCTGCACGACCGTCGACCGGGGCGCGATCAACCAGCGGAAACGCCGGCCGGCGTCGTCGCGCGCCGCCTGTCCGGCTACCTCGCCTCCGGCGCAGACGCTCTCGACGGCACCGAGTGCGGCCCGGACGCCCGCGACGTCCGCCTCCGGGTCGAGGGCCCGCAGCTTGGTCTCGTCCAGATGGGTGCGGACCATGACGAAGGACCGGGCGCGGCAGTACACGAGCACGCCCGCGTTGAAGTACTCGCCGCGCTCGACCCGCGGCACCACCCGCAGCAGCGCGTACTCGAAGACGTCCCGCTCGCTCACTTCTCCCCCTTGACCGGTACGTCGACCTTCACGCGCGCGTGGATGTCGGCAGCCCGGGCGAGCAACGGCTCCGCGTAGGCGCGGCGGAGTTCGTCGGTCGACTCGAAGCCGGGCTCGTCCGCCAGCCACTCCTCCGGGATCTGGGCGGTCACCTCGGCGAGCAGGTCCTCCGTGACCAGCGGTGCCAGCTCGGCCGCGGCCGCGGCGACGTCCGGTGCGAAGGGCGCGAGCGCGTGGTCGGAGGCGTCGTACGGCTTGGCGGCGGAGGTCCGTGCGCCGGGCCAGTTGTGGTGCCAGATCATGGTGGCGCCGTGGTCGATGAGCCACAGGTCGCCGCGCCACATCAGCAGGTTGGGGTTGCGCCAGGAGCGGTCGACGTTGTTGACCAGTGCGTCGAACCAGACGATCCGGCCGGCCTCCTCGGGGCTCACCGTGAAGGCGAGGGGGTCGAAGCCGAGCGCGCGGGAGAGGAAGTCCATGCCGAGGTTGGTGCCACCGCTGGACTTGAGCAGCTCCTGCACCTCCTGGTCGGGTTCGCCGAGGCCCAGCACCGGGTCGAGGCCGATCGTCACCAGCCCGGGCACGCGCAGGCCCAGCCTGCGGGCGAGCTCACCGCAGACGACCTCCGCGACGA
The DNA here is from genome assembly GCF_040606085.1 of Streptomyces sp. NPDC005485. Classification (NCBI taxonomy): domain Bacteria; kingdom Bacillati; phylum Actinomycetota; class Actinomycetes; order Kitasatosporales; family Streptomycetaceae; genus Streptomyces; species Streptomyces sp. NPDC005485. The sequence continues at coordinate 32,014 of NZ_JBEXDZ010000046.1, forward strand.
GCGTCTTGCGGCCCTGCCCAGCGCCGGTGAACTTCATGACGTACATGCCGAGATCGTCGGCCTCGACGAGCCCCGGCAGCGAGCCGCCCTCACGCAGCGGCGTGATGTATCTGGTGGCGGCGACCTGTCTCAGCATTCTCCAAGGCCCCATCGTTCATTTGCCTTACGTTCCACGGCACATCCAACGCGATGCAATCCGGAGAAACGTCCGCGATCAGCCCTGAGGGGAATCCGGGGAGTTTCGAGGGGCACAGTCGCCTCCGTACCTCACCAGCAGCCCGTCAACGGCGGTGCGCCCCTTGCTTCCGGCCTCCGGCATGAAGTGAGCATAGTAACCAAGCGTGACAGCAGGGGAGGCACGCCCGAGCGACCGCGCCACACGATTGTCCTGAGCTCGCTCCGGATCTCGATACGTGTCTGGTCCAAGGTCTCTTGATTGCCCTGATCAATGCGTATCGAGCGATAGTTGCGACGTTGACTCCGGTACCGGCAGACGACGGCCGTAGTACGTCATCACAAGATGCTGCACACCCAACGTGACACCCAGGCCGAGCCACAGAGCGTTTCCGTTGAACGGCTCATCAAACGCGGCTTCCGCGACGGCGCCCAGGCCCAGCTTGACGGCGATGGTGGCGAGCCACAGCAGCAGCGTCTCCCGACCGCCCTTGCGGTACAGCCGCCCGTCCCCTTCCCGCCATATCGGCATGGTGCGACCGCGTAGGACGCCGGCCAGGACCGAAACGATCAGCCCGGCGACGAGGAACGCGATTCCGGCCGAGGTCATGCGACTCGGACCCGGTGGAACGCAGCCGCGCACGATGAGGAGGGCGACCCACACATAGGTCAGTGACCGGACCGGCCGCGCGGAGAACTGACTCCACATGATCACGGCAGTGATGCCGATGATTAGCAGCAGACTGTGTGTCACTGATCTGCGGTCCTTCCGGTCAGGCAGGCGAGCGTGGATGACAGGGCGGCACGCGCCGTTCCTATACTCCACGATCACGGGTCTGCACCGGGAGGGGTGCCGCCGACCGGGCTTCTCGCCGGGGCAGTTGGCGCGGATGTCCTGACCGCCCGACATCACCAACAGAGTTGCGGCATTGCCTCCAGCAGGATCCAGATGTTCAGGTCGGAGGGGCAGTGCGGGGCCGGGCACTGACCCAGGACCTGTTCGGGTTCAGGAAGCTGCCGATCTCCAGGTCCGCCAGCGCCAGTTCGTGTTCGAGGGAGTCGTCGTCCACAGGCCTGGTGATGACCGATTGCGACCAATGCGAGCCGTCGATCTCGTAGTCGAGGGTGAAGGCCAGTAGCCCGGACGACGCCTGGCTCAGGTCGCGCATGGTGATCGTGCACCCGGGCGCGACCTCCCGTTTGAACGGCGGCTCGTCGACGTAGCTCCGCTCCGGCGGGTCCCGCTGGATAAGAACCTGTCCCTGGTCCTTCACATGGGCCCGGCAGATTCTGAGAAATGCCCGGGCCAGCTCGATATCCGGGTTCTCGATCAGATGCGACATCAGGAGAACCACGTCGAATCGGCGACCGAGCGCCAGGTCTTGGATCCGGGATTCGACAGTTTCGGCACCTTTGATGTACGCCAGCATTGCGGGCGATTCGTCGACCGCGACCACTTCGTGACCCATTTCCAGCAGAGGATGGGTTATCCTCCCCGCGCCCGCACCCAGCTCGAGGATGCCGGCGCCCGCCGGAATCGAATCGTGGATCAGGGTCGGGCTCGAGCCGGCCGACAAGCGGGCGTAGAACTCCACCGGAGAGCCGTCGGGTGAGAGGGGAATTCCAGTCTGCGTCACTTTTCCTGCCGCCTAGGGCTCGTCCTGTAACTGCCGGCCACAAAGATCATTTACGGGACAGGTTCAGGTAAGGCACTGGATGTTGTTGTGCGGTGAGAAGAGGCCGCAGCAGTCGCCGTCCAGATCCTCGTCGAACACGCCTTCTTCGATGGCCGGGTGCTCGCCGGTCAGATCCTTGAAGTCCTGACTTCTCAGCGGTGGCCGGCCGGCGATCTCGATCACGCAGTCGGACGTGATGAAGTCGACATGCACGTCGCAGGAGTGGACGAGACCTCGCGCCTGATTGCTCTGCCCGAAGCCGATGTGCACGCTCGGGAACCGCTCGTTGAGATGCGAGTTCAGGGAAATGAACCGCTCGATGCCGATGTTGGTGCCGAATCCCAGTTCGCCGACCCGGTCGGCGTTCGGCAGCCGCAGGCAGCGTTCGATCAATTTCTTGACCTGGGGACTGTCGCACTGGTAGTCCACCATGATGCCGTTTTCGATCTCGAACACGGCGGGGTGTTCCTGAAGTCGTGCGTCGAGCGTGGTGTACGCGGTCGAATTGAACGCACCGTCCGCGACGAGCGTGCCGCTTATCTGCGCGGGGTAGGTCGCCACCTCGCCTGCGGGCAGGAGCACGAAGGCTCCCTCCCGGTGGAGCCCGCGATTGCTCACCCAGCGGTAGCGCGCGGGATCCAGCACGACATCCAGCTCGGATCCGGAGGACGTTCTGACCTTGAACTGCTCGGCGGACCTGAGATTGTGCAGGAGTCCGGCGTTGATGTTGTTCAAGGTGGCGGGCGACGTCGTCACCGCCTGCTTGAAGAACTCCGCACCGGTCATCACCGTCCGGAAAACTTCGGTCCTCTTTCCGGAGAACGGCTCCAGTGCGTCGCGAATCGCGTCCGACGGCGCGACAATGTCGTATTCGATACAGAGCACGAGAAGCCGGTCGGTGATCTGGTCCAGGCCGAATTTCGCGCTGCTGAGCGACTGCTTGATCGCGGCGGCGGACAGGCCTTCGAGATCCATGAGCATTGCGGGAATGCCGCGAATGTCCAGCTCGGCCGCGACCCAGGCGGCGGGTTCACGTGCGCTGCGCGCGTACAGCAGGAGCACTCGATCCTGATCATTGAGATGCATGTACTGATCGAGCATCAGCGAGACGCCGCGCCAGACCTGGTTGTCAGGCCCGCCATGGGCGCGGGAAACATCTTCGGTCAAACCGCTGTTTTCCATAGTATGAGGCATTCCTAGGAAATAGACTCCAGCGCAATACGTAGTAACGGTGCGCGCGAAGGTTTTTCACTCTTCGCGCGCACCGTCGACTCAGGTCAGTCTTCGGTCTCCCACGCGGAGGTGAAGTTGACCGCTTCGCTGTCGCTTCCCGAAAGAATGTCCACCGGAGCTGCCGTAGCGACTGGCCTCTCCTGGGTCAGCATGGCGTTCAGCGTTGTTGCCACTTGCGCATTGCGCGCGGCTTCCAAGGTTTCGGTGGTCATCGAAACATCGCCTCCCAGCTGGTTTACTGAACGTGCGAATTCAACAACTGACCAGACGTCAGTCAGCCGAGGGGATCTTCCCCTGTGTCGGATCGCAGTGATGGGTCCGATCGCTGCGATTGATCCCCTGGTGCCTCAATGTAGGTTCTGCCAAGGGGCGGCCGCCAACGATTCGAAGACCGTGGAAGGGTGACCGGCCGCGCAACTCCGGTCGGTCCCACAGTTCATCCGCTGCGGCGTACGCCGGGATCAGGATGCGGGGTCCGGCGAAGCGCGGGCACGAGCACGAGCAGGACGGCGAGTGTCCCGGCGCCGGCGAGGACGAACGTGGCGCGTGCGCCGACCAGGTTCACCGACAGGCCACCGGCGAGATAGGCGAAGCCCGCGCCCAGTTGGGCGGCGGTGCCCAGGGTGCCGAACACGCGGCCGAGCATCGGGCGGGGCACGACGTTCTGGATGACGGTGTCGTAGCCGATGTTCTCCCCGGCGTTCCCCGTGCCGGCGAGCAGCTGTGCCACCAGCACGACGGCGAGGGCGGGAGCCAAGCCCGTAAGGACCGTGCCGGCGCCACTCGCGGCGATGGCGACGACCAGCAGAGCCACTGGTGAACGCCCGCGGGCCAGCCGTGTGCACGCGACCGACGCCAGCAGCATGCCCAAACCGAACGCGCTGGCGGCGAGGCCGTACCCGGCCGGGCCGCCGCCCAGCTGATCGCCGGCGAGGAACACCAGCGCCACGTTGTCCACGCCGGCGAAGGCGACGATGACGAACAGGGTGAGGATCAGGGTCCTGACCTGCCGGTCCGCCGCGACATAGCGAAGACCCGCGGCCGCTTCGGCCCAGACTCCGGTGACCGCGGCGGGATCACGAGTCGGCTCCAGCACCGGAAGTCCGGTGAGCAGCAGTGCTGAGACGGCGAAGGTAGCGGCGTCGACTGCCAGCGCGGTGTGAATGCCTCCGGGCCCGGCCGCCAGCAGTCCACCGAGGCCGGGACCGACGGCGAGTTGCAGGGTGCGGGCGAACCCGAACAGGGCGTTGGCCGGGGCACGATCAGGGGCGTCGACCAGCACCGGCACGAGACTGCGCCCGGCCGGGTTGCGGATGGTGGCCAGCGCCCCGGCGAGCACGACGAGCGGGATCAGGATCATCAGCGGCGGCAGGGTGACGGCGATCAAGCCGATGACGAGCGCCGAGGCAAGCTCGCAGCGCATCATCAGCCGACGGGTCGGGATGCGGTCGGCGAGCACTCCGGCCAGGGGGCCGGCAAGTCTCGGCAGCGCGTTCGCGAGCAGCAGCAGGCTCACCCCGATAGGCCCGTCCTGCCGGGCGGCGAGGACCACGAGCACCGTGGTGGTGATCCCGTCGCCGACGAACGACACCGCCCGCGAAGCACACAGTGCCCGGAAAGCCGGGTTTCCCCGCAGCAGCCGGGTTCGCGGCGGAGGCGCCATCGGTGTCGGCGAAGGTTCGACCATGACCGTCAGGGTGCCGTCCTCGGAGGCGGCAGGGCATGGATTCGGCGCACACCGAATCCATGCCTGTCATCGTTGGCGGTATGACGCTGGTGCTGAGGTTCGGGTCGGGTGACGCGGCGCGGTGCCGGTTCGCGGTGTCACCGTTGCAGGAAACGATGTCCGCGCTGCTGGTGCTGAACGCGCCAAGCCGTCACGCCTGGTACCTGCCATGGCTGCGCGGCATCCAGGACGTCGTCGCCGAGCTCGACCTGGGACTGCTCGGCATCGCGGTGCCGGTGCGCGGGCATGGGCCGGATTTCCTGTGGCCGAGCCCGACCGGCCCGCTCACCACCATCGAGGACGACCTCGCCCGGGTCCAGGCCACCGATCCGGACGTCGTAGCCACGGAGCTCACCGAGCACGCCCGCCGCCTCGACCCCCGGAGCGTGCCCGCGCACCTGTACAGCGCCCTCACCGGGGACCCCGTGGAAGCCCGGGACAAGCTGGTCGCGCGCCAGCGCGAGGCCTGGCGGATCCTGATCGCACCGCTGTGGGACCGCATCCGCGGCCTGCTCGACGCGGACATCACCACGCGCGCCCGGCAGCTGGCCGACGGCGGTCTGGAGGGGCTGTTCGCCAACCTGCACCGGCGGGCCAAGTGGGAGAGCGACTCCTTGCACCTGACCGGTCTCCGCCGCGGGAGTCTCGACCTACGCGGCCGCGGCCTGATCCTCGTCCCGACCGCCTTCGGCTGGCCGAACCTGGGCCTCGGACCCACCAGCGACACTTCCGCCGCACCCCCGGCCCTCGTCTACCCGATGCTCGGCGCCGCGCGACTGTGGGACCCGCCTGCGGGATCACCGGCCATCGCGCGGCTGCTGGGCGCCGGGCGTGCGGCCGTGCTGGCGCAGACGCTCATCCCCAGCACGACCAGCAGCCTCGCCCGCCGGGTGGACCTGGCCCCGGCAACCGTTTCCCAGCACCTCACCGTTCTCCGCGACGCCGGCCTTGTCACCGCTGAACGGCGCGGCCGCGAAGTGTTCTACCAGCAGACGCCGCTCGCGGCCGCGCTGACCTCGGGTACGCACCTGAGTTCGCCTCCAGCCGACCCCCGTTGACCTACGGGTGGACACCCTTCATGACATACGTCCCGAGATCGCAGGACGCGGCTGATCGGCGCCGGATCTCGTTCCGGTGAAGATCTCGCAGCCCTCTGAACAACGGCTGCCGTAGGCCCGTACTCCCTTGCAGATCATCAACGTCCGCGGAAGGAAACGTCGGCATGACCAGCGAATCGCTTCAGCCCGCCTCGGGACCGGCCCGCCGTACCGTCATCGCGGCGGCCGGAGCGGCGGGGATCGCCGTCGCGCTGAGCGCGTGCGGTTCGGAGGACGCCTCGTCCGACTCCGCGGGAGCCGCGGGCACGGTCCTCGCGAAGACCTCGGACATCCCGGAGGGCGGTGGCAAGATCTTCAAGGACCAGGGCGTGGTGGTCACGCAGCCCGCCGCCGGCACCTTCAAGGCGTTCTCGTCCAAGTGCACCCATCAGGGCTGCGCGGTGACGGGCATCACCAACGGCGTCATCACCTGCCCGTGCCACCACAGCGAGTTCTCCATCGCCGACGGCAGCGTGAAGAAGAGCCCGGCGACCCAGCCGCTCGCCGCCGCCGACATCACCGTGGACGGCGACTCGATCAAACTCGCCTGACCGAGCGGGAGTTCAAGCCCGCTGCGCAGCCCGGCGCGGCCGTCCGAAGCAGGCCAGCACGTCGTCGGTCGTGGTGATCGTGGCGACCAGGGCGAGCGTGTTGCGGATCATCGCGGGGGTGTAGTCGGAGGGCACCCCCGCGATGGCGTCCGCGGGAACGACGGCGGCGTAGCCGCGGTTCACGGCGTCGAACACCGTGTTGGGCACGGCCACGTTGGCCGAGACGCCGGTCACGACGAGGGTGCGGCAGCCAAGGTTGCGCAGCAGCGGATCGACGTCGGTGCCCGTGATCGGCGACAGCCCGTGCAGGCGCCGTACGACGAAGTCCTCCTCCGCGACCTCGACGGGTGCGGCGATGCGTACGGCGGTGGTCCCGGACAACTGCTGCACCGGCAGCCGTTCGGCCGCGCGGAACAGCCGGGCGTTGCGGTTGGCGCCCCGCCCGTCCGGGCGCCGCTCCGCGACGGCATGGATCACCTGCACCCCGCTTCTGTGCGCGGCGTCCACGAGCCGGGCGACGTTGGCGAGCATCCCCGACGCGCGTGCCTCCTTGGCGAGTTCGGGGAGCGCGCTGTCCGGGCCGACGACGCCCTGCTGGCACTCGACGGTGAGCAGCACTGTCGTCGCGGGGTCGAGGAGTTCACTGAGCTGTTCGTACGGCGGCATGGCTTCCCCCGGTCGCGGGCGGGCTGGGCGAGCTTGCGGAGCGGGCGAGAGTAGCCGCCATTGCGTGCGGACGGAAGACGCCCCATGCTGTTCTGACGAAGCGTCAGAGGATCTTCTCGGGTGCGCTGCCGGTGCAGCCGTTCAAGCGTGGCTCCCAACGAGCCCGGAAGGAACCGGAGAAGAGCCGCAGAAGAGGGGGACCGTATGGCCGTCACTCAGCGTCGGGGCCGCAGGATCATGATGACCCCGGGTGAACTGGACGAGTTCCTGACCAGCCAGCGCACCTGCCGCGTCGCGACCGTCTCGGCGGACGGCGCCCCGCACGCCAGCACCCTCTGGTTCGCCTGGGACGGCACCTCGCTGTGGCTGTACTCGATCACCCGTAGCAGGCGCTGGGCCGATCTGCGCCGCGATCCGCGCGTCGCCGTCGTCGTCGACACCGGCGAGGAGTACGGCGAACTGCGCGGCGCCGAGCTGTCCGGCAGCGTCGAGTTCATCGGCGAAGCCCCCCGCACGGGCGAGCCCTGCCCCGAACTCACCGCCGTGGAAGCGCTGTTCGCCCAGAAGAACTTCGGCCTCACCGAGATGCCGCACGACGGCCGCCACGCCTGGATGCGCCTGACCCCGAAATCCATCGCCTCCTGGGACTTCCGGAAGATGGCTTCGTCGTAGCACGGCGATCGATGGCGCAGGGTGAGGTGGGGCGGGTCGGGACGATACGGGGCTCGCCCTCGCGGGTCGGGACGATACGGGGCTCGCCCTCGCGGGCCGGGACGATACGCGGCTCGCCCTCGCGGGCCGCGCCTCAGGCGACGGCCTCTCCCGCCGTGCGCAGCGCCTGGACGGCCGCCCGGATCGACGGGCGGCGGTCGGCGTCCGCTCGCCACACGACGTAGACGTGCCGACGGACGCGCTGGCGCAGCGGCACGGTGACGACTCCGCCGGGCATCGGGTGGCGGCCGAGCAGCGGCGCGATGCACACACCGAGACCCGCGGCGACCAACGCCAGCTGGGTGTGCGTCTCGGCGGCGCGGTGCCCGATGCACGGCTCGACGCCCTTGGAGCGGAGCGTGAAGATGAGCCACTCGTGGCAGAACTCGCCCTCACCCCAGGTGATCCACTCGTCGTCCGCGAACTCCCCGAGGTCCACCTCGGCACGGTCCGCCAACCGGTGGCCGACCGACATCGCCACGTCCGCCGGGTCGTCGAGGATCGCTGCCTTCACCAGGCCGTCGGGCAGCGGCATCGGCTTGTTGTACCAGTCGAGCACGACCGCCAGGTCGAGGTCGCCCCGCACCACCCCGGCGACCCCGGCCTCCGGCTCCAGCTCGCTTGAGCGCACCCGCAGCGCGGGATGACCTGCGCGCAGTGCGGCGAGCGCGGCGGGGAGCAGCCCCCGTGCGGCCGTGGGGAACGCGGACAGGCGCAGTTCACCCACCACCTGCCCGCGCTGGGCCTCCAGGTCGGACTGCGCCAGCTCGACCTGGGACAGGATGCGTGCGGCATGCTCGGCGAGCAGCCGTCCGGCGTCGGTGAGGCGCACTCCCCTGCCGTTCTTGGCGAGAAGTTGCTGCCCCACCTCGCGCTCCAGCTTGGACATCTGCTGCGAGACGGCCGACGTCGTCACGTGCAGCCCCTCGGCCGCACCGCTCACGGAGCCGTGCCGGGCAAGGGCATCGAGGGTGCGCAGCCGCTCCAGGTTCAACATGTAAGCAATGCTACGAGATGTGGCGCGAGAAATCTCGCTTGTGCTACGAGATTCTTCTCCCCCATCGTGGGTTCCATGAGCACCGCCGCCGAGCACCGAGCCGCACGTGAACGCGACACCGACCCTGATATCGCCCCCGGCACCGAACCCGATACCGGATCGACCGCCGCCCCCGCGGCGGCCACGGACACAGCCACCGCCCGCGTCGCGCAGCCCGGCCCTCGCCGCCGCGCCCTGGACTGGCGGATCCGCTTCGGCGCCCTCTCGCTGATCTGGGGCTTCAGCTTCCTGCTCATCAAGGTCGGCACGGACGGCTTTGCCCCCTTCCAAGTCACCCTCGGCCGACTGTTGTTCGGGACCGCGGTGCTCGCGGCGGCGATGGCCGTGAAGCGGGAGCGGCTCCCGCGCGGCGCGCGCACCTGGGGGCACCTCGCGGTGGCGGCCTTCCTCCTCAACGCGCTGCCGTTCTCGCTCTTCGCCTACTCCGAGCTGACGATTCCGTCGACGCTCGCGGGCATCTGCAACGCGACCTCGCCGCTGTGGGGCATGGCCCTGTCGCTCGTCGCCCTCTCCGAGGACCGGCCCACCCGGCTCCGCGTCGCCGGCCTCGGCCTCGGTTTCCTGGGTGTCCTCACGGTCCTCGGCGCCTGGCAGGGCTTCAGCGGCCTGGACGCCACGGGCACGGCGATGGCCCTGCTGGCCTCGCTGAGCTATCCGATCGGCTGGATCTACGTCCGCCGCACCCTGGCCGATTCCGGCCACTCCCACCTGTCGATGACCGGCGCACAACTGCTCCTGGCGACCGTCCAACTGGCCTTTGTGACACCGCTGTTCACCACGTTGCCGAGCCATCTCCCGCTCGTCCCGCTGCTGGCCACAGCGGCCCTGGGCGCCCTCGGCACAGGGCTCGCCGTGCTTGTGCAGTACGGCCTGGTCGCCGAGGTCGGCCCTACGACGGCCCAGATGGTCACGTACTTCATCCCGGTCATCGCCGCCGCCGCGGGCGTCGCGATCCTCGGCGAGTCGCTGGCCTGGTCGACGCCGGTCGGCGCGGTGATCGTGCTGGCGGGCGCCGCGCTCACGCAGATCAGGGCGCGGCGGTGACTCACACGTAACGCCGGCCGGGCGCCGGGGCGACGGCGGAGGCGACCGCGTCCGCCACCCGCGCGATGTCCTCCGGCGCCAGGGCGGAGACGGTGATCCGGATACCGGGCGGCGCGTTCATCCGGAACCGGGCGCCGGGCGCGACAGCCCACCCGGCGTGCAGCAGCCGGGCGACCGCCCCGGTCTCGTCCGGCACGGGAATCCACACGTTCATCCCACTGCGCCCGTACGCCTCGACACCGCGCTCGGCGAGGGCGTCGATGAGCCCGGCGCGGCGCCGCCCGTACGAGGCGGCCACCGCCGGTACGTCCACGGCACGGTCGGCCCACAGCCGTACGACGGCCCGTTGCACCAGCCGGCTCACCCAGCCGGCGCCCACCTGCTGCCGGCCCCTCACCCGGTCGACGGTGACGCTGTCCCCGGTGAGGACGGCGAGCCGCAGGTCGGGGCCGTAGGCCTTGGCGGCCGAGCGGACCAGGGCCCAGTGCCGCGTCGTACCGGCGAGCGGGTGCAGCGGCAGGTCGACGATGTGGTGTCCGTGGTCGTCCTCGATGAGCAGCGTCTGCGGGTGCTGTCCGAGCACCGCACGCAGGGCACGTGCGCGTGCGGCGCTCACCGCGGCGCCCGTCGGGTTCTGCGCGCGGTCCGTGACGATCAGGGCGCGCGCCCCGTTCTCCAGGGCGCGCCGGACGTCGTCGGGGATCGGCCCTTCGTCGTCGACGCCCACGGCGGCCGTGCGCAGTCCGAGCGCCGGCACCAGGTCGAGCAGGCCTCCCCAGCCGGGGTCCTCGACGGCGACCGTGTCCCCGGGTTTGAGGTGGGCGGCGAGAACGCGCTCCAGGGCGTCGAGCGAGCCGGACGTGACGACGACGGGTCCGTCCGGGACACCGTCCGCGTCGAGATCGGCGCGCGCCAGCCGCGCCAACTCCGGTTCGACGGCGGCCTCTCCGTAGAGCACGGGGTCGCGGTCCGAGAGGGCGGCGGCCGCGGCGAACGCCCCGGCGAGGGCGGGCAGCAGGGCGCGGTCGGGGTTGCCGTCGGCGAGGTTGCGCACCCCGGGCGGCACCTCGACGCGGATGTACTCCCGCCCGGTCGTCGCGGGCTTCGACCGCACACGGCTGCCCCGGCGGCCCGCCGTCTCGATGACTCCGCGTTCGCGCAGCGTGCGGTAGGCGGCGGCGACGGTATTCGGATTCACCCCGAGTTCGAGCGCCAACTCCCGCATCGGTGGCAGCGGTTGACCGGGCCGCAGCTCTCCCGACCCCACCGCGCGCTCCACGCTCGCGGCAATCTCTGCTGCGCGCCTGCCTTCGATCCGATACTCTCCTAGCACAAACAGGATTATGCACTAGTGCAATGGAGAGCGCAATGACGGTGACGAGCCCCCAGCCCGGGACGCCCCAGCCCGCCGCCTACACCCCGACCGACCGCACCGTCCCCACGCGCTCCCGCGAGCGCGCCGCCTACGACCACGAGATGGTGCACTCGATACTCGACGAGGGCTACGTCTGCCATCTCGGCTTCGTCCGCGACGGCGCCCCGGTCGTGCTCCCCACCCTCTACGGCCGGGTCGGCGACCGCCTCTACCTGCACGGTTCGACGGGCTCGCGCCCGCTGCGGATGACCGGCCAGGCCGACCCGGGACTCGCGGTCTGCGTCACCGTCACGCACGTGGACGGCTTGGTCCTGGCCCGGTCGGCCTTCCACCACTCGATCAACTACCGCTCCGTGGTGGTGCACGGCATCGCCCGCCAGGTGACGGACCCGGACGAGAAGCGGGAAGCCCTGGACGCGCTGGTCGACCACGTCGTCCCCGGCCGCTCCCTCGACTCGCGGCCCGCCGACGCCAAGGAACTCGCCGCCACCGCCGTGATCCGCCTCGACCTGGAAGAGGTCTCCGCGAAGATCCGCACCGGCGGCCCCAACGACGAGCCCGAGGACCTGGACCTCCCGTACTGGACCGGCGTCCTCCCGCTGGCCAAGGGATACGGCACACCGATCCCCGCCGCCGACCTGGCCCCCGGCATCGAACTCCCCGACTACCTCACGACTCTGTGATGCTGATCCACCCCTGGGACGCGCCCCACGACGCACACGAGTGGCAACAGTGGCTCGCCGCCCACGACTTCGGGCAACTTGCCGTCAACGGCCTGCCCGGCGAGCCCCCGCACGTCCAGCCCCTGCACTTCGTGTACGAGGCCGGAGACGGCCCGCACGGCCGCGTGATCACCCACCTCGCGCGCCCCAACCCGCTGTGGCCCGCCCTGGAGGCGAACCCGGTCGTACTGCTGAGCGTGGTGGACGACTACGTCTATGTACCCGGCCCCTGGCAGGCCGCCCCGGACACCCCGCCGGAGCACGGAACGCCCACGAGCTTCTACGCGGCCGTCCAACTCCGCTGCACCGCCCACCTCGTGGACGATCCGGCGGAGAAGGCCGACCTGCTCAACCGCCAGGTCGGCCACTTCCAGCCGGAGGGCGGCTCCGCACGCGTCGCGGTCGGTGAGGCACCGTACGGGCGCATGCTCTCCGGCATCCGCGGCCTGCGCCTCGAAGTGACCGACGTACGGGCGAAGTTCAAGTTCGGCGGCAAGCGGACGGAAGAGGTGCAGGACCGGATCGCGGCCGCGCTCACCACGCGGAGCGGTCCTGGTGACGCGACAGCGCGGGAACACCTGGTGCGCAGGCGGGGCGCCGGGGCGTAGGGCGCGGGGCCTTCTCGGGCCCGCACCCTCGCCCTCGGTTCAGGAGAGCGCGACCTCCTGGGGCGCAGCCTCCGCGCGGGCGGCTTGCTCGGGCGCGGCCTCCTCGGCGGCTGTTTCCTCAGAAGCCGCTTCCTCGGAGGCCGCCTGCGCGGCGGGCGCGCTTCGTGCCTCCGCCGCCGCGAGTCCCGCGACCGATCCCAGCATCAGCAGGGTGCCCACGAGGGTCGCCGCGGTCAGCCGCTCGCCGAGCAGCCCCACGGCCAGTACGGCGGCGCTGACCGGCTCCAGCAGCATGATCACGGAGACGGTCGCGGAGCGGACCACGGCGGCGCCCGCGAAGTACAGGGCGTAGGCCAGGGCCGTGGGAACGGCAGCGATGTACGCCAACAGGCCCAGGACATGGGCAGGTTGGGCGGTGTGCGGGACGAGCCCCTCGGTCAGGCCGAGCGGCAGCAGACAGACCGTGGTCACGGCGAACGCCCACACCGTCGTGCCGGACGCGTCGGCGGAGCCGTCCCGTCCCCACCAGCGCGTGAGCAGGGTCATCACCGAGTACCCGGCGGCGGACACGACGGCGAGCGCGAGGCCCCAGGGCCGTACCGCCGCTCCCCCGCTGCCGAGCACCAGCACCACAAGCCCGGCCAGCGCCCCGGCGACGGCGGCGATCCCGCCGCGGCCGAGCCGCTCTCCCATGGTGAGCCGCGCCCCCAGCGCGATGAGGACGGGACCGGCGCCGAGCGTGACGACGGTCGCCACGGCCAGCCCGGTCGACTCGACGGCGGCGAAGTACGCCGTCTGGAAGACGGCGAGGGCGATTCCGGTGACCGTGACCCGCAGCACCTTGCGGCCCAGCGGCTCACGGACGACAGGCCGCCCCCGGCGGCGCAGCAGGTGCACGGCGAGCAGCAGGACGAGCCCGCCCGCGCAGCGCCAGAAGGACAGGGCGACGGGTCCCAGGTCGCTGGTCCGGTAGACCAGCGACGCGGCCGCGCCCGCGGTGCCCCAGGCGGCACCGGCGACGGTCAGATAGAGGAGGCCTCGCCCGACGGGCAGGCCGGAAGCAGCGCCGGAGACGGCGCTGGATGCAGCATTCGACACGTGTTCTCTCCGCAGGATGCAGAAGTTCGGGAAAGGACCACGTCGCAGCCGGTGCGCGGGGCACGGGCGTACGGAAAGGTCCTCGGACTTCTTCTGCGGGCAGCACCGTTCCGCCCGGCTCTCAAGCCGGGCAAAGGTTCCGGAGGGCCCGCCTCAGGCGGCCGGAGGCGGAAGAACGAGTGCGTCCGAATGCATGATCAGCAGCCTAGGCGGCGCCGGTGGGGGAGGACAACTCACTTTCGGCGCCCTCGGCACCCGCACGGTCCGCTCCCCTGGCCACCGGCCCGTCCGAGGGCTGCACGGGCGCCGACGACTGCGCGATGAACGCACCGGCCAGCACCACCGCCCCGCCGACGATCTGCGGTGCCGAGAGGTGTTCGCCGAGCAGCACCCAGGCGAGCACGGTCGCGATGACCGCTTCGAGACAGGCCACGACGCCCGCGACCTGCGGCGAGAGCCTGCGTACGGAGAGCACCCCGGTGCCGTACGCGGCGACGGTCGCGATCAGCACGATCCAGCTCAGCAGCAGGCCGGCGGCGACGGACGTGCCGTTCATCTCGGCGCTGCCCCCGAGCACGGACCAGTCCATGGTCCAGGGCCGTGCGACGGCAGTCAGCAGGAGTGTGCCGACGATCAGGCCGTACGCGATGACGCCCAGCGGGTCCGGTGCCTCCTGCCCGGGCTTGCCGCCCGGGTCGGACAGAACGAAGTAGCCGACCTGGCAGCAGGCCGCGCCGAGCGCGAGCAGCAGTCCGACGACGTCGAAGCTCAGCCCCGACCACACCTCGACGACACAGGCGAGTCCGGCCACCGCGAGGACGACGCCGAGTGCCGCGGCGCGCGTCACGGGCCTGCGCTGCACGAACCGCACCCAGCCGAGCACGAGCGCGGGGGCGAAGTACTCGACGAGCAGCGCGACCCCGACGGGGATCCGGGAGATCGAGGCGAAGTAGCAGGCCTGGACGCCGGCCACACCGAGCAGTCCGAACCCGGCGAGCAGCGCCGGGCGCCGCCGTACGAGTGCCCGATGGCGCACGGCCAGCGGCAGCATCACCAGCGCGGCGCCGGCGACACGCAGCCACACCACGTGGAGCGGGTCGAGGCCCGCTTCGATCAGCGGCTTCGCCGCGACACCCGATCCGCCGAAGGCGATCGCCGACACGACGGCGAGCCCCAGCCCGACGCCCTTGCCGCGGTTGCCCCGACTGCCCTGAAACGTATGCACCGGCACATGATGACAGGCGATGACATGACCGTCACCCCCAATGGCACCTGTCTCAACGCATGGACTTCGACGGATCGCCGAAGGGACCGTCGGCGCAACGGCCTGGAGACTGCGGGTGAAGCCATGGGCAGGACGGGCGCGAAGCGACGACGGGCTGTCAGCAGGCGGCTTCGCCGTCCGCGATCCGCTCCTCGAAGGGGACGCCGCTCTCGATGCGCAGCAGCAGCGCCGCGGCGTCCACGCCCGCGCGCCCGAGGACCTCGACGGCGCGCGATCGGCCGTCCGCCACGACGGCGGCGAGCAGGTCGAGACCGCAGGCCCGCTCCTCCCCGCGCCGCCCGGCTCGGGCGCACGCGTCCCCCATCGCTCCGGCGGCCGCCGGGGACCAGCCCGCCACCTCGGCCACCACCGGCACGGCGCCGGAGTCCTCGACGGAGCCCTGCCAGCGCAGCCCGTAGCCGATGCTGCGCTGGACCAGGTAGCCGAGCAGTCGGGCGATCTGCGGCCCGCTGTCGAAGGCGGCGCGCACCTCGGGGTCGGACTCCAGCAGCGAATGCAGCAGATGGGCGGTGTCGATCTGCCGGTCCCCGTCCCTCAGCGCCCTCCTGCGCGCCCCGGCGACCACCGAGGCCAGCTCGGCGGTGAGTCCGGCGGCGAGCTCGGCATCGAGTTCCGCGCGGTGGGAGCCGCTGTCGGCGGCCGACTGCTGGGGGGTACGGGGGTGCACAACCTCCACCCCATCAACGTCCACGCACCCGGTCATCCCCGACGGGGAGCATTTCCGCGTCCCACACAGGTTGGGCAAGAGGGGCCGCCCCTCCTCCTTACGGATGACATCGCGCCGTTCTCCGTCTCGGGGCGCGCGCCGCCTTGCGTCGCGCCCCGCACGCAACCGTGGCACTCCGGTGTTCGTCAAATCCTGTATGGAGAGCAGGTGTTGGATGGTCGCCCTGCCTGCGGTCGACGGCAGGCACTACGTGTATCGGGTGTACGCACCCGAGGACGCGCTCCTCGCCGACCTGTTCTGGGACGCGTGGCACTGCCACGACGAAGGGCCCTTCCCGCGCGCCTGGGACGTGTTCGACGCGGCGGAGATACGACAGGTGGGCTGAGCACCCTGCCGCGCCCAGGGCCGGGGCCACCTCCACAATTTCTGACGGTTCATCAGTATTGAATGTTCCAGACCCTCCGGCTACGTTCCGCGACACCGTAGCTGCGCCGGGCGCAGCGCCCGACACGAAGAGGTGGTCGCATGGCCGAAGTCAGCGCGGAGGCACGCATCGAGGCCCCTGCCGAGAAGATCTGGGCGCAGCTCACGGACTTCTCCTCGTACGGAGAGTGGAACTCGACGCACACCAGCTTCCCGAAGGGTGGCCCCACGACGCTCGAAGTCGGTGGCACCTTCGAGGAGAACATGAAGCTCATGGGCTTTCCGGCCGAGGTGAACTGGACCATCGAGGAGCTGGAAACCGCCCGGACCCTCGCCATCCGCGGCAAGGGCCCGATGGCGGTGGTCGTCGCCACGCGCTACACACTCGTCCCGGACGGCGACGCCACCACGGTGCGCATCGACGGGGAGTTCACCGGCGCCGCCGTCTCCCTGATGGCGGGCAAGCTGAAGGACTCGGCGACGGCCGCCCTGAACGAGTCACTGCGGAAGCTGGGCGGACTGGTGGCCTGAACCCCGAGCGGGAGCCGGGCCGGGTAGAGGGAAAGGCGCCCCGCGGAAACACTTCCACGGGGCGCCGGCGCGTACCACAGCACGGCCTCAGTCCTCGTCGGCGAGGATCAGGTACAGCTTCTTGCGGGCTTCGTTGATGACCGTCAGCGCCTTGGCGCGCTGATCCTTGCTGCCGGTCTTCCAGACCTGACCGAAGGCCTCCATGAGACCGAAGCCGGCCTGCCGGATCTCGGTCAGCGCCTCCCAGTCGACCCCGCGCCCGGCCTCTTCCCACGGCGCGTCGGCGCCCTCGTCGGCTGCCGCGCGGCCGGACTCGGTGAGCGAGAACAGCTTCTTGCCGCCCTCGCTCTCACTGGTGATGAGGCCCTCGTCCTCCAGCAGCTGAAGGGTGGGGTACACCGAACCCGGGCTGGGCTTCCACGCCCCGCCGCTGCGCTCGGCGATCTCCTGGATCATCTCGTAGCCGTGCATGGGCCGGTCCTTGAGCAGGGCCAGGATCGACGCGCGTACGTCGCCGCGCCTCGCCCTCCCCCGCGGTCCGCCCCTGCCGCCACGCCCGCCCCAGGGGCCCGGGCCGAAGCCACCGGGACCACCGAAGCCGGGGCCACCGGGACCACCCGGCCCGAAGGGCCCGAAGGCCCCACGCCGCCCCTCGAAGCCGCCCCGACCCCGATGGCCGGGTCCGCCGTGGTGCCCGTGTCCGTGCTCGTATCCGAATTCCTGTCCGGAACGCATCGCAATCACTCCATTCCATCGTTGATCGGTCGCGATGCGTCAACGATATATCGGAATAGTTCGTCTGGCAACCCGTCGCCGGTGGACATGTCCTGTCTCGCCCGGCTGAGGGGGCAGCGGACAGAAGCCGGACACAGTCCTTGCCATGCCGCCCTGGCGCTGGAAATCCGATGGCTCTCGACCGTCGAATCCGCCAAGGTGCCGGAGTGAGCACTGAAGTGAGTCCCCGGAATCGCAGGACGTCGCAGCGGCCCTCGCACCAGGTGATCCGGTCCGAAGCCGCGTTCCGAGTCGGACCAGTGGAAGAGCGTGCGAGCGATGACCATGCACGATGACCAAGTGGACGTGACCGCCGAGACCGTTGCGGCTTTGGTCCGGGAACAGTTCCCTCAGTGGAGCGGCAAGGCGATCCGACTCCTGCCCTCGACCGGGACGGTCAACGCCATCTTCCGCATCGGGAACGACCTCTCGGCGCGTTTCCCCCTGCGTCCGGCCGATGCCGCCGAGGCGCTGGCGTCTCTGAAACAGGAAGCGCAGGCGAGCGCGGAGCTGGCGCAGGTGTCCCGGTTCCCCGTCCCGGAACCCGTCGCCCTGGGAAATCCCGGAGCGGGTTACCCCATGCCCTGGTCGGTCCAGACATGGCTGCCGGGAACGGTCGCCTCGGATGCCGACCCGAGTGGGTCGGACACTTTTGCCGAGGATCTCGCGGCGTTCATCGCAGACCTGCGGGAGGCCGAGACGCAGGGGCGGCTCTTCGACGGCGAAGGTCGTGGCGGAGTTCTCGCTCACCACGACGATTGGATGGCGAAGTGCTTCGAAGAGAGCAAGGGGCTGCTTGACGTGCCCCGGCTGCGCCAGGTCTGGAGCCACCTTCGGGAGTTGCCACGCACGGGTGCCGACGTGATGAGCCATCGTGACCTGATCCCCGGCAATGTACTGGTCGCGGGAGACCGGCTCAGCGGCGTACTCGACACCGGCGGCTTCGGCCCGGCCGACCGCGCGCTGGATCTGGTCAGTGCCTGGCACCTTTTGCAGCCAGGTCCGCGGGCAGTGCTCCGGCAGGCACTGGACTGCGACGATCTGGAGTGGGAGCGCGGCAAGGCATGGGCGTTCGAACAGGCGATGGGTCTTGTCTGGTACTACGTCGAGAGCAATCCGACGATGAGCAGAATGGGGCGCCGGACACTCGACCGCATTCTGGAGTCGATGGAGTGATGTCGCCCCGGTGATGGGCCGTGCTGAAAGACGATCGCTTGCCGCCCCCACCGACAGCAGCACAGAGTAAATGTCCGCCGGGCAGCGGACCACACCGTCGATACAGGTCAGAAGTGGGAGTGGCGTGGCGGCGATATCGCTGAAGGCCCTGGAGGACGTGCCCTGGGACCGGCTCGAGTCGGCGCTGCCTCAGCACCCGGTGACGGGAGTGCCCCGCGCGCTGCGGCGGCTCGCGCTGGCGGGCGGCGCCGCGACGGACGAGGACTGCGGCCCGCTCTTCTCCTGCCTCGCCGCGGGGAACGGCCGGGTGACCTCGGCGGCGACCGCCGCGCTGCCGTTCGTCCTGGCGCTCGCCGCCGATCCGGGCATGGCGGTGCGGGTCACGCTCGTGGACCTGCTGCACTGCATGGTCCGCACGGCGGCAACGGCCGAACCGCACCTGGTGGACAAGGGGTGGGCCACCGCCTGGGAACACCACCGGCCCGCCATCCTGGCACTGCTCGCGGACCCGGACCCCGAGGTACGGCGGTCGGCCCTGTCCCTCGCGGGCGATGCGGCCCCGCTGCTGGAGCGCCGGCGGGCCGAGACCGATCCGACGTTGCGCGTATCAGTGCTGCTCGCGCTGGGCGAGGCCGCTGCCGCCGGCGGGGCAGGCGATGTCGAGGAGACGCGGGCGGTGCTGGCCGACCTGATGCGGGAGGGCGAACCCGTCATGAAGGTCGCGGCCGTGCACGCCTGGGCGAGCCTCGCCCCGGAGGTACCGGTCCAGCACGCCGACCTCCTGCTGGAGACCCTCTCCGACCCCTCCCTGCGGCCGAGGTTCGAGGAGGTCTGGTACGTGCCGGGCGTCGACGATCCCTTCAACCGCGACGACGTCGCCCGCTGGACGGCCGGCCTGTTCGACCACACCCCCGATACGGCCATCTCGTTCCTGGTCCGCCTGGCCGGACGAGCCCACCGGCCCGAGGACACGGGGCTGCGCCGGACCGTGCTGGACGAGGCATGGCGGCTGCTGGTCGTCCGGCCGTCCGCGGCGCCCGCGCTGCTGACGGTCGCGGGTGACCTCCTCACCGACCCGGACGACGAGGTACGCCTCAAGGCTGCGAACCTCCTCGCGGTGCTCGGCCCCCGGGCGGCCGCGTACGCCGACGGGCTCGCCGAGCTGGTCGACGACCCGGGCGAGTACCTGATGACAGAGGGCAGCGTGGGCGACTTCGCACGCTGGGCGCTGGCCCGGATCGGCGACCCGCGCGCCCTCCCGGGGCTCGTCGAGCGGCTCTACGAGCCCTACCGGGAGCAGTACTCGCGCAGCTACTGCGCGGGCGACCCCCGGCTTCCCGACATCGACGACATCCTGGTTCCGCTGCGGGCGCACGCCGACGTCCTGCTGCTGGCACTGCGCAACGTGATGCGGCACCACGACGCGCACCACGGCGCCCCCGGGCCGCTGACGGGCGCCTTCCTCCGAGTTCTGGAGGCATGGGGGCCCGCGTCGCTGCCCGCGCTGCCGGAGGTGATGTCCCTGTTGAACGAGCCGCGCGACTCATGGCTGGTCGCCGACGTCGTGGCAGCGATGGGACCGGCGGCCGCATCCGCCGCGCCCGCCCTGCGCAACTGCACCACCCCCGACCGGCCGGAACTCCGCACGAAGTTGGCATGGACCGTCTGGCGGATCGGTGAGGACGACGGCGGATCGGCCCTGCGGTCGGTCGGCGACGCGGTGCTGCACGCCCAGGACCCGAACCACGGACCGCTCCACCTGCTGGCCGACTTCGGCCCCGCGGCAGCGCCGTACGGCGACCGGGTGCGGCACATCATGGAGCACACCGTGGGCGGGCGCAGACTGCAGGCGGCGATCACGCTGTGGTCGATCACCGGTGAACCGCAGCCGAGCCTGGCGGTCCTGGAGGAGTTCGTCCTGCCGGCGGCCGACGGCGGCGACGACTACACAAGCTTCGGCGAGGCACTTCGGGCCTTGCCACGGATCGGCACGGCCACCCCGGCACTGCGTGCCGCCCTGCGGACGGTCCAGAGGCTCGACCATCGCCTGACGCCGTACCGCGACTACCGCGCCTTCCTCGACGACGAGAGTCTCAGGGGCACGATCGCGGAGGTCCTCGCGATGCCGGCGTGACCGCGTGGAGAGGTCTCCACGAGTCGGCGTTCGGTGCGGGAGACCGTCGAAACGGTCCAGATCCCCGGAATTGGCCTTGTCCCGCGGCCCTCCGCGACGGCTAACGTCGCCCCATGCGGATACGAATCGTCGACGCCTTCACCGATCGCCCCTTCTCCGGCAACCCCGCCGGTGTCCTGCTGCTCGATGCCTTCCCGGGCGACGCCTGGATGCAGAACGTGGCCCGCGAGGTCAACCACGCCGAGACGGCGTTCGCCCACCGACTGCCCGAGGGCGGCGAGGCGGACTGGGCGCTGCGCTGGTTCACGCCCGCCACCGAGGTCGCGATGTGCGGTCACGCGACGCTGGCGACCGCGCACGTCCTGCACACCACGGGCGCGCACAAGGGACCCGTACGGTTCGCCACCCGCAGCGGCGTCCTCGTCGCGACGCCCGACGAGGACGGCACTTTCACGCTGGACTTCCCGACCGCACCGCTCACGCCGGTCGACATCCCGGACGGCGTCGCGCAGGCGCTGGGCGCCGAGCCCCTCACGGCGTTCGACACCGGTCCGAACGTCGGCGACCTGCTGGTCGAACTCGCCGACGAGAAGACGGTCCTCGGCCTCACCCCCGACCACAAGGCCCTCATGCGGCACTCCGAGCGCGGCATCATCGCGACCGCCCGCGCCGAAGACCCCACCGGGGGCCACGACTTCGTCTCCCGCTGCTTCTTCCCGAACGTCGGCATCGACGAGGACCCGGTCACCGGCAGCGCCCACACCGCGCTCGCGCCCTTCTGGTCCGAGCGCCTCGCCCGCCCGCGCCTCACCGGTCTGCAGGCCTCCCCGCGCTCCGGCCTCGTCCGCACGGCACTGCACGGCGACCGCACCCACCTCACGGGCAACGCGGTCACCACCATCGAGGGCGAACTGCTGGTCTGACGGCACGGCGGGGACGTACGAGAATCCCGTACGCCCCCGCCCGCACCGCGACCGCGGCGCTCAAGCCGTCGGCAGCCACCCCACCTTGCCCGCCAGCAGCGCGTATCCCACGAACGCCCCGATGTCGAGCAGCGAGTGCGCCACCACCAGGGGGCCGACCCGCCCCCAGCGCCGGTACAGGTAGACGAAGACCACGCCCATCACCATGTTGCCGACGAATCCGCCGATGCCCTGGTAGAGGTGGTACGACCCGCGCAGCACGGCGCTCGCGACGAGTGCCGTGCCCGGCGTCCAGCCCAACTGGCCGAGGCGGCGCAGCAGATAGCCGACGACGATGACCTCTTCGAGGACCGCGTTCTGAATCGCGGAGAGGATCAGCACCGGGTGCTTCCACCACACGTCGGGCAGCGCCTCCGGCACCACCGTGAGGTTGAAACCGAGGCCCCGGGCCGCCAGATAGAACGCGATGCCCGTGCTGCCGATCACCGCCGCGATCGCGGCCCCGCGGCCGAGGTCCGGCCACGGGCGCGTGCGGTCGAAACCGATCACACGCAGCCCCTCGCCCTCGCGCAGCAGGAGGTGCGCGACGAGCGCGACCGGCACCAGCGAGGACGCGATACCGAAGAGCTGCCAAGCCAGATCCAGCCAGGGACGGCCCGGCGCGGCCGAGCCGACGAGCGTGGCCGCCTGGTGCTTCAGACCCCCCGGTTTGGTGACCGACCCGACAAAGCTGATCAGCGCGGACACTCCGCTCGCACCGAGCGAAAGCCCCAGAACGAGCAGCGTCTCGTCCCGGAGTATCCGTCGCGTCAGCCCCTCCTTCGGAAAAGATTCGGCCACCGACCCCGCCTCCACCTGCACTCCCGCCTCCAGTTGAGTAATCCCGCCTCATCCCCATCTTCGCCCCGCTAGGGTCTCGAAAGAAGTTACGAAGATCGTGCGCGACAGGCCGTCGGGGGGACGGACGCCGTACGGGGCGTACCTCCCCTTTTCCTGCCTTACGGCTGTTTCACGGCTCAAGGCTCAACAGGGAGGGCACCACCGTCATGGGACGTCACAGCTTGCCCGACGCGTACGGAGCGGGCGCCGCCGACCCCCGACCCCGCGTGCGCCGCCGCAATGTGGCCCTCGCGACGGTGCTCGTGCTCGCAGTCGCCGCGGGCACGGCAGGCGCGGTCCGCGGCGGGCTGTTCTCGTTCGGCTCCTCCTGCCGGGACGACGCGGTGCGCGTCGACGTCGCCGCGTCGCCGGACATGGCTCCCGCTTTGCGTGCCACGGCGGCGTACGCCCGCGCCCACAACATCACCTCCGACGGCCGGTGTCTGGACATCGGCGTCACCGCACGCACGTCGTACGAGGTCGCGGACTCCCTGGCATCGGGCGGGAAGTCCGACGTCCAGGCGTGGGTGCCGGACTCCGACCTGTGGGTGCAGCGTGTCGCCGCGGACAGCAGGTCGACGCAGGTGACTCCGGCGGGCAGCGTGGCGTCCTCTCCCTTGGGCGTGGCCATGGTCCCGGCGGCCGCCGAGTCGCTGGGGTGGCCCGAGAAGACGTACAGCTGGACCGAGTTGACCGGTGCGGCGATGGCGGACGACAAACTGCGGCTCGGCGCCGCCGACCCCTCGCGCAGCGCCACCGGCCTGCTCGCCCTCACTCAGCTGAGCGCCGCCGCGGCGACCAAAAGTGGCGACACCCGCGCGGCGGCCCTCGCGAAGGCGCTCTCGCAGCGCACGTCCGACAGCGACAGCCGGCTCCTGGACACCCTGCCCCGAGACTCCTCCGGCGCCGAGCAGGGCAACCCGAAGCGCAACCGGGCCGTGATCCTCTCGGAGCAGGCGGCGTTCACGCACAACGCCCCGGCCCACGGCGACGGCGGCCTCGACCTCTTCTATCCCAAGGACGGCTCGCCCCGGCTGGACTACCCCTTCGCCCTGGTCGACGAACCGCAGCTGACCACCGACGTGAGCCGCGCCGCCCTCCGGTTCATGACACTGCTGAGCGAACCGGCGGGCCGGCGGATCCTGGAGAAGCACGGCTTCCGCACGGATGACGAGACCGTCCCCGACGCGTTGGTCACCAGGGCGGGCGGCCGCGCCCCTCAGCCGTACGACGAGATCGCGCCCGAACCGGCCCCGGCCAAGGCGGTGCAGGAGGCCCTCGGCATGTGGACGATCACGGTGCAGAGCGCACGGATCACCACCGTCGTCGACGCCTCCTTGTCGATGGCGGAGCCGGTGCCGGGCACCGGCAAGTCACGGATGGACGTCACCAAGGCGTCCCTGCTCCAGGCCCTCGCGACCTTCACCCCGCAGGACGAGATCGGGCTGTGGAAGTTCTCCACGCGTCTCGACGGCGAGCGCGACTACCGCGTCCTCGTGCCGACCCAGCCCCTGGGCGACCGCAAGGACAAGGGCACCCAGCGGGACAGGCTGTCGGCGGCCTTCAGCGCTCTCACACCCGTCCCGAACGGCGCGACGGGCCTCTACGACACCACGCTCGCCGCGTACAAAGCGGCCCTCTCCTCCTACGCGAAGGGGAAGTTCAACGCGCTGGTGATCCTGACGGACGGCGTCAACCAGGACCCGGGAAGCATCTCGCGCTCCCGACTCGTCGCCGAGCTGCAGAAGCTCACCGATCCGGAGCGGCCGGTGCCGCTGATCGCGATCGCGGTGGGCCCGGACGCCGACAAGGACGAGGTCGAGGAGATCGCGAAGGCGACCGGGGGCTCCGGCCAGCAGGTCAGCGATCCCGCGCAGATCCACTCGGTGATCCTGAAGGCCATCGTCGAGGCGGGCAGCCAGAGCTGAGTCTCACGCCAGGGACACCGGCTCCGGCAGCCCGACCGGCCAGCTGTGCACGGGTTCCCCGAGGTGCATCAGTTCGCAGTAGCGCCTGGTGGTGGCCGCCAGCGCCGCATCCCGCCCGAGGCCACGCTCCAGGGCCTCGTGGAAGGTGGCCGCCTGCCAGGTCGCCCCGTTGGTGCGCAGCCGGCACCGGGCCTCGATGACCCCCAGCAGGAAGTCGCGGTCGGCCGGCTCGATCCCCCAGGCGTCCAGCCCCGCCGCTGCGAGCGGCAGCAGCTCGTCGCGGACCAGAGCCACCGCCTCCACCCGCGTCGTGCCGCCGTAGCGTCCGTGTCGCGGCCACTCCAGTGTTGCGTCGATGCCGTGCCGGCAGGCCGCGTCGAAGTTGGCGGCTGCGGACGCGAACGGCAGCCGCGTCCACACCGGGCGCGACTCCTCGGCGAGCGCGCGGACGAGCCCGTAGTAGAAGGCCGCGTTGGCGACCACATCGGTCACGGTGGGGCCCGCGGGCAGCACACGGTTCTCGACGCGCAGGTGCGGGACGCCCTCGGCGATGCCGTACACGGGCCGGTTCCAGCGGTACACCGTGCCGTTGTGCAGCACCAGTTCGGCGAGCGTCGGGACGCCGCCGGCGTCGAGCACGCCGAGCGGATCCTCCTCCTGGCAGATGGGCAGCAGCGCCGGGAAGAAGCGCAGGTTCTCCTCGAAGAGGTCGTACGCCGAGGAGATCCACCGCTCCCCGAACCAGGTTCGCGGCCGCACCCCTTGGGCCACGAGTTCGGGCGGCCGGGTGTCGGTGGACTGCTGGAACAGCGGGGGCCGCGACTCGCGCCACAGCTCGTGGCCGAACAGGAAGGGCGAGTTGGCGCCGATCGCGACCTGCGCGGCGGCGACGGCCTGCGCGGCGTTCCACACGTCCGGGAACCTGGCGGGGGTGACCTGGAGGTGCAACTGCACGGAGGTGCAGGCGGCTTCCGGCGCGATGGACCTCGAGGTGCAGACCAGCCGCTCCACGCCGTCGATGTCGAGAGCGAAGTCCTCGCCGCGGGCGGCCACGATCTGGTCGTTGAGCAGCGTGTAGCGGTCGACGTCGGAAAGGTTCGAGGAGACCAGGTCCTCCTGCCCGAGCGTCGGCAGAATCCCGATCATCACGATTCCGGCGTCGACCTCTCCTGCTTTCCGATGCGCATAGGCGAGGGAGGTACGCAGTTCCTCCGTGAGCCGGTCGAATACCCGCCCACCCAGTCGGTGTGGAGCTATGTTGACTTCCAGATTGAACATGGCGAGTTCTGTTTGGAAATCGCGGCTCGCAATCCTTTCGAGTACTTGCGCATTCATCATTCTCGGCATGCCGTCGGGGCCCGCGAGATTCAGCTCGATCTCCAGACCCATGAGATTCTTCGGGCGGTCGAACCTCTTCTCCTCCAGCAACCTCGCCAGCCCCGCCAGACACTGCTGGAGCTTGGCGCGGTACCGCTGGCGATCGGACAGGTCGAACGGCCCTGCCACGACCTTCTCCCCCATCGAAGTGTCCTTCCTCGGATGGGCGGGCCGGCGTTCCGGCTCCCGGCGTACAGGGTCACGTGGGATGATGCCCAGGCAGGGCGATCAATAACGCCCCGGACGGGACCGTCGCCCGCTAGGCTGGAACCGACCGTCCGGGGGCACATTCACCAGGCATGAGGCAATGTGCAGTTTCACTCCCTCACGATCTCGTGAAAAACGCCGACGAGAATCAGCCGACCGCTTCCGCGAAATATTCCGAGGTCACCGTGTCGCACCGGCGTGGAATCGGGATGAACTTCTCGTTTCCATGGCCGATTTACGCCTTGCTCTTCATATTCCGTGCGACTAGATGAAACACCGTCTGAACACGTGTCGTATAAACTCCGCGAACGAGGCAGAGAGTAGGCACTCGTGGTCCCGGATCCTGATGTCGAAGTGCGCGCGGCAGGCAGCACCTCGTCGGCAGGGTACGGATCCCCGCCCCTCTGACCCCGAGAGCTGACAGCGCCGTCCGCCCCCGCCCTCGCGCCACTGTGCCTGTCGAAATGAGAGGCGACCCATCATGCCGCTGCACGTACCCCCGGCTCCCGCGCCCGCCCTGCGCACCGTCCTCACGGCCCTCGGTTCCCCCACCGCTGTCCGTGAGGCGCGCACTCCGTCCCTGCGCAAGGCCCAGGGACCCGCCACCCCCGAACTCCCGTTGCCCCTGCACGTCCTCGACCGGATCACCCCAACGGGCGCGTCCACGACCCGGCTTGCCGGGTGGCGCTTCCTGATCCGCTGCGGCGACCGTGCCGTGGCCGCAGCGGAGACCATGCTGACCCCGGACGGCTGGGCCTTCTCGCACTTCTTCGAAGGCCCCTACGTCACCGCCACCGAACGCGCCCTGCGCCAGGCCGAGAACATGAAACAGCCCTACCAGGCGCGTCTGCTGTCCGTGCCCGAGCTGTACATGCTCACCCTGTGGCTGCACGGCGACTGCACCGCCGACGGCGCCGCCGGCCATCCGGCCGCCACCGATCTCCTCGTGCCGCTGGCCCCGGCCCCGCCCGGCATCGCCGCGCACCGCCCGCACCGCGTCGCCGAGCTGCTCCCGGTCCTCACCCTCCGCCTCGCCCCCGCGCCACTTCTCAGCTCGCCGGCCTGAGCTCTCCCGCGCCGCCTCTCCTCCCGTGCCCCGCTGCCGGTGACGGCGGCGGTGGCGAGCAGGATCGCGTTGGCATGGGCCAGGTCAACCGTGTCGACTCGGCGAAGCTCGCCGTGGAGCGGGCCGGCGCCGAGCG
>NZ_JBEXDZ010000047.1:0-40223 GCF_040606085.1 Streptomyces sp. NPDC005485
ACCCCGCCCACCCCCCCCCCCCCCCCCCAGCGACTCCCACCCCCGCGCTGCCCCCGTGTTCCCCCCGCCCCACCCCCACCCCACGCAGAAGTCCGGAAAACCCGGACGCGGTGGTGGGTGCGGACCTACTCTCGAGTTGTGCCAGGCGTGTCCGGTCGGGTGCTTGTTGTGGACGACAACAAGGTCATCCGGCAGCTGATCAGGGTCAACCTCGAACTGGAGGGTTTCGAGGTCGTGACCGCGGCTGACGGTGTCGAATGTCTCGACGTCGTGCATCAGGTGCGGCCCGATGTCGTGACGCTGGACGTGGTGATGCCGCGGCTGGACGGGCTGCGCACCGCCGCCCGGCTCCGGGCCGATCCGCGGACGCGGAATCTGCCGCTCGCCATCGTGAGTGCCTGTACGCAGTACGAGGTCGAGAGCGGGCTCGACGTCGGCGTCGACGCGTTTCTCGCCAAGCCCTTCGAACCTTCCGAACTCGTGCGGCTCGTACGGCAGTTGGTGGAGCGGCGGGGATCTGGAGGTGGCGAGGGCGGCAGTGCCGCCGGATCGCCGTTCGACGGAGCCGGAGTCGGAACCGGAACGGCAGCGGGAGCCGGACACGGACACGGACCCGGACCCGGACCCTTCGGTGCAAGCGAGACCGACCGCCCCGACCGCCCCGACCGTGCCGGCCGTAACGACCGCACCGAGCGTGCCGACCGCCCCGACCGCCCCGACCGTGCCGGCCGTAACGACCGCACCGAGCGTGCCGACCGCCCCGACCACGCCGATATCAACGACCACCCCGCCCGCGCCGAACACCCCACCCCCACCGAACACGCCGGCCGCGCCGGTCACTGACCCCCCCGGCCACCTCTCTCCTCGTGTCCCCTGTTCCTGTCGAGGCGCCGACGGTTCCCCCTTGCGCCAAGGGTGCCGCCGACCCCCCTCCCCCAAGGCCCCCGGCCAGCAACCCGTCCACATCCCGGACCCTCGCGAAACCGGCTCGCCTACCCACCCCCCTCCTCCCCTACGCTTGTCCCGTGACCCCCGTCGAGCTCTCCCGTACCGTGCTGCGCGCGGTGCGTCGTGCTGTCGACGCGGGGGAGCTGGAGGTGGCCGTGCCTGCGCGGGTCGTGGTGGCTCCTCCGGGGGCGGGTGGGTGTGGGGACTACGCCACCAACATCGCGTTGCAGCTCGCCAGGCCCGCCGGGCGACCCCCGCTGCAGGTCGCGGAGATCCTGCGGCCGCACATCAGCGGTACGGACGGTGTCGCCGGCGTCGAGATCACCGGGCCCGGTTTCCTCAACATCCGGCTCCAGGGGGTCGCCGCCCCGCTCGTGCATGCGATCCGTGCGGGGGAGTACGGCCGCGGTGACGCCCTCGACGGGCAGGTCGTCGTACTCCGTATCCCCTACGACGTCCGTGCCGAGGTCGTCGCCGACGTCCTCGTGCGGGTCCTCGCCGTCCAGGGCGGTCGCGTCGAGGTCGAGCACGCGAGGCCGGGGGAGCCCGTGGACCTGCGGCCGGTTCCCGCGGCCGAGGACCCCGCGCCGCTCGGCCCGGATGCCTCCCGTTGGGCGCTGCTGCACCCCGCCGCCCACGACCGGCCTCGGATCAGCGCCGACCACCTCGTCCAGCGCGAGAGCAACCCTCTCTTCCGGGTGCGTTACGCCCGCGCCCGCGCCCGGGCCCTGAGCCGGGGCGCCGCCCGCCTCGGCTTCGACAGCGGCCCCGACGACGTACCCCGCGACGTACCCGGCACGGAAGACCTCCTCGCCGCGCTCGCCGGGTACCCCCAAGCCCTTGCCGCCGCCGCGGCGCACCGTGCCCCCGACCGGCTCGCCCGGCACCTCGTCACCACCGCCGACGCGCTGCTCGCCTTCCAGTACACCGTGCTGCCGCTCGGCGACGAGAAACCCTCGGCCGCCCACCGCGCCCGGCTCGCGCTCGCCGAAGCCGCCGGGACGGTGCTGGCCGGCGGCCTGTCCCTGCTCGGCATCAGCGCACCCGACTACCTCTGACACAAGTAGAAACAGCAGAAAGCCCAGATGACATGAGCCGTTCCGCACACCCCGCCGGGCCCCGTCACGCCGATGTCCTGCCCGAGGGGCACTACACCGCCCCGCCGGCCGACCTCAACGCCCTGGACCCGAAGGTCTGGGCGCACACCGTCACCCGTACGCCCGAGGGGTCCGTCAGCATCGGCGGGATCGACGTGAAGGACCTCGCCGAGGAGTACGGCACGCCCGCCTACTTCATGGACGAGGCGGACTTCCGCTCCCGGGCGCGTGCCTGGCGCACGGCCTTCGGGCACGACGCCGACGTCTTCTACGCCGGGAAGGCGTTCCTGTCGCGTGCCGTCGTGCGGTGGCTGCACGAGGAAGGGCTCAACCTCGACGTCTGCTCGGGCGGCGAGCTCGCCACCGCCTTGTCGGCGGGCATGCCCGTCGACCGCATCGCCTTCCACGGCAACAACAAGTCCGAAGAGGAAATCCGGACGGCTGTCACCGTCGGCGTCGGGCGCATCGTGCTCGACTCCTTCCAGGAGATCGTGCGGGTCGCGCACATCGCCCAGTCGCTCGGCAAGCGGCAGCGCGTGCAGATCCGGGTCACCGTCGGCGTCGAGGCGCACACGCACGAGTTCATCGCCACCGCGCACGAGGACCAGAAGTTCGGGATCGCGCTCGCCGACGGACAGGCCGCCGAGGCCGTACGGCGCGCGCTCGCCCTCGACGGGCTCGAGGTCGTCGGGATCCACTCGCACATCGGGTCGCAGATCTTCGACATGGCCGGTTTCGAGGTCGCCGCGCGGCGGGTGGTGAAGCTCCTCGCCGAGGTGCGCGACGAGCACGGCGTCGAACTGCCCGAGATCGACCTCGGTGGCGGCCTCGGCATCGCGTACACCAGCGAGGACGACCCGAGCGAGCCGCACGAGATCGCCAAGGCGCTCGGCGAGATCGTGACGAGGGAGTGCGAGGCCGCCAGGCTGCGCACGCCCCGCATCTCCGTCGAGCCCGGGCGCGCCATCGTGGGTCCCACCGCCTTCACGCTCTACGAGGTCGGCACCATCAAGCCCCTCGACGGGCTGCGCACCTACGTCTCCGTCGACGGCGGGATGTCCGACAACATCCGCACGGCGCTCTACGACGCCGAGTACAGCGTCTCCCTGGTGTCCCGCACGAGTGACGCCGAGCCGATGCTCGTCCGCGTCGTCGGCAAGCACTGCGAGAGCGGCGACATCGTGGTGCGGGACGCGTTCCTGCCCTCCGACCTGGCTCCCGGTGACCTCATCGCGGTCCCGGCGACCGGCGCGTACTGCCGCTCGATGGCCAGCAACTACAACCACGCACTGCGTCCGCCGGTCGTCGCCGTGAACAACGGCGAGGCCCGTGTCATCGTCCGCCGCGAGACGGAGGAGGACCTGCTCCGCCTGGACGTCGGCTGACGTACGAGCGCGGACGACCGGAGGCGGAAGATCTCCTGTCTTCCGCCTCACGAAAAATGAAATAGACGTCTCACAATCCGGACGTAGGGTAAAAACTCTCGTCCGGTGAGTGAGACTGGACCAACCGTGACGGTATGAGGAAACGAGGTCGGATGATGCGTACGCGTCCGCTGAAGGTGGCGCTGCTGGGCTGTGGGGTTGTCGGCTCAGAGGTGGCGCGCATCATGACGACGCACGCCGACGACCTCGCGGCCCGGATCGGCGCGCCCGTCGAGCTCGCGGGCGTGGCCGTCCGGCGGCCCTCCAAGGTCCGTGCGGGCATCGACCCGGACCTCGTCACCACCGACGCCACCGCCCTCGTCAAACGCGGCGACATCGACGTGGTCGTCGAGGTCATCGGCGGTATCGAGCCCGCCCGGTCGCTGATCACCACCGCCTTCGAGCACGGCGCCTCCGTCGTCTCCGCGAACAAGGCGCTGCTGGCCCAGGACGGCGCCGCGCTGCACGCCCTCGCCGAGGAGCACAAGCGGGACCTGTACTACGAGGCCGCGGTCGCCGGCGCCATCCCGCTGATCCGGCCGCT
Organism: Streptomyces sp. NPDC005485; assembly: GCF_040606085.1. NCBI lineage: Bacteria > Bacillati > Actinomycetota > Actinomycetes > Kitasatosporales > Streptomycetaceae > Streptomyces > Streptomyces sp. NPDC005485. The sequence continues at coordinate 4,014 of NZ_JBEXDZ010000047.1, forward strand.
GCGCGAGTCCCTCGCCGGCGACAAGGTCAACCGCGTGCTCGGCATCGTCAACGGCACCACCAACTTCATCCTCGACAAGATGGACTCCACCGGCGCCGGGTACCAGGAGGCGCTCGACGAGGCCACCGCGCTCGGGTACGCGGAGGCCGACCCGACCGCCGACGTCGAGGGCTTCGACGCCGCCGCCAAGGCCGCGATCCTCGCCGGAATCGCCTTCCACACGCGCGTACGCCTCGACGACGTGTACCGCGAGGGCATGACCGAGGTGACCGCCGCCGACTTCGCCTCCGCGAAGAACATGGGCTGCACCATCAAGCTGCTCGCCATCTGCGAGCGGGCCGCCGACGGTGAGTCCGTCACCGCGCGCGTGCATCCGGCGATGATCCCGCTCAGCCACCCGCTGGCCTCCGTGCGCGGCGCGTACAACGCCGTCTTCGTGGAGTCCGACGCGGCCGGGCAGCTCATGTTCTACGGCCCCGGCGCGGGCGGCGCCCCGACCGCCTCGGCCGTCCTCGGCGACCTCGTCGCCGTCTGCCGCAACAAGATCGGCGGCGCGACCGGCCCCGGCGACTCCGCGTACACCCAGCTGCCCGTGTCCCCCATGGGCGAGGTCGTCACGCGCTACCACATCAGCCTCGACGTGGCCGACAAACCGGGTGTTCTCGCCCAGGTGGCCACCGTCTTCGCGGAGCACGGTGTGTCTATCGATACCGTGCGTCAGCAGGGAAAGGACGGCGAGGCCTCTCTCGTCGTCGTCACCCATCGAGCGTCCGACGCGTCCCTGGGCGGGACGGTGGAGGCGCTGCGCAGCCTCGACACCGTGCGGGGTGTCGCGAGCATCATGCGGGTTGAAGGAGAGTAACCAGCAATGACCCACCAATGGCGCGGAATCATCGAGGAGTACCGGGACCGGCTGCCCGTCTCCGACAGCACGCCCGTCGTGACGCTCCGCGAGGGCGGTACGCCGCTCGTGCCCGCGCAGCTGCTCTCCGAGCGCACCGGCTGCGAGGTCCACCTCAAGGTGGAGGGCGCCAACCCCACCGGGTCCTTCAAGGACCGCGGCATGACCATGGCCATCACGCGGGCGAAGGAGGAGGGAGCGAAGGCCGTCATCTGCGCCTCCACCGGCAACACCTCCGCCTCCGCGGCCGCCTACGCCGTACGGGCCGGGATGGTGTCCGCCGTTCTCGTCCCGCAGGGCAAGATCGCGCTCGGCAAGATGGGACAGGCGCTCATCCACGGCGCGAAGATCCTCCAGGTCGACGGCAACTTCGACGACTGTCTGACGCTGGCGCGCCAGCTCTCCGACAACTACCCGGTGGCGCTGGTCAATTCGGTCAACCCGGTGCGCATCGAGGGCCAGAAGACCGCCGCGTTCGAGATCGTCGACATGCTCGGCGACGCGCCCGACATCCACGTCCTCCCGGTGGGCAACGCGGGCAACATCACCGCGTACTGGAAGGGCTACAAGGAGTACGCCGCCGACGGCATCGCCGCGAGGACGCCGCGCATGTGGGGCTTCCAGGCCTCCGGCTCCGCGCCCATCGTGCGCGGCGAGATCGTCAAGGACCCCTCGACCATCGCCACCGCGATCCGCATCGGCAACCCGGCCTCGTGGCAGTACGCGCTGGACGCGCGGGAGGAGTCGGGCGGCTTCATCGACGAGGTGACGGACCGTGAGATCCTGCGCGCCTACCGCCTGTTGGCGGCCCAGGAGGGCGTCTTCGTCGAGCCCGCCTCCGCCGCGTCGGTCGCCGGTCTGCTGAAGGCCGCCGAGCAGGGCAAGGTCGACCCCGGGCAGAGGATCGTCTGCACGGTCACTGGAAACGGACTCAAGGATCCCGACTGGGCCGTCGCGGGCGCTCCGCAGCCCGTTACGGTTCCGGTGGACGCGGTAACCGCCGCTCGGAGCCTCGGTCTCGCGTAGACGCTGAGTACGGGGGGTGCACAGGGGGCTTACGACACGCATCGTGCGCCTCCTGTGCGCCCTATGTCGCCACGGAACCTTCCTTCGATAGGCTGTACCGAACCCGCCCGCCGCATATGCCGCGGTGCCGCCGTAGTTGCGGCCTCCGGGTCCTGCCGTACGCAGCGCACTTCACTTCAGTCCTCCAGCTCTCACAGTCCTCCAGCTTTCAAAGTCCTTCGGTTCTCAGTTCAGTCCCAGAGAAGTTCAGTCCTCAAAGAAGCTCGACTTCGAACATCTCGCAGCTCAAGGAGAGTCATCGAGCGATGGCCGGTCCCGCTTTCCGTGCCGCCGCCGTCCGGGTGCGCGTCCCCGCCACCAGCGCCAACCTCGGGCCCGGCTTCGACGCCTTCGGCCTGTCCCTGGGGCTGTACGACGACGTGGTCGTCCGGGTGGCCGACTCCGGGCTGCACATCGACATCGCAGGTGAGGGCAGCGAGACGCTGCCGCGCGACGAGAGTCACCTCCTCGTACGCTCCCTGCGCACCGCCTTCGACCTGCTGGGCGGACAGCCGCGCGGCCTTGAGATCGTCTGCGCCAACCGCATCCCGCACGGCCGCGGCCTCGGCTCCTCGTCGGCCGCCATCTGCGCCGGCATCGTCGCCGCACGCGCCGTCACCATAGGTGGCGACAGCAAGCTCGACGACACAGCGTTGCTGGAGCTCGCCACCGAGATCGAGGGACACCCCGACAACGTCGCGGCGTGTCTGCTCGGCGGTTTCACGCTCTCCTGGATGGAGGCCGGCGCCGCACGGGCGATCAGGATGGACCCCGCCGATTCCATCGTTCCGGTGGTTTTCGTACCGGGCAAGCCGGTCCTCACCGAGACCGCCCGCGGCCTGCTGCCACGTACCGTCCCGCACGTCGACGCCGCCACCAACGCGGGCCGCGCGGCCCTGCTCGTCGAGGCCCTGACCAGGCGCCCCGAGCTGCTGCTGCCCGCCACCGAGGACCGGCTGCACCAGGAGTACCGCGCCCCGGCCATGCCGGAGAGCACGGCACTGGTGGAGCGGCTGCGCGCCGACGGCATCCCCGCAGTGATCTCCGGCGCGGGCCCCACGGTCCTCGCGCTGGCCGACGAGGCATCGGCCGACAAGGTCGCACGCCTCGCAGGTGAGGGCTGGGCGGCCAACCGCCTTGGCCTCGACGAATCGGGGGCGTGCGTGCTGCCGCTGGCCCCTTCAGGGCTCGACTGAACACGCACGGTTGCCGGATTTGGAGAGGGGGAATGTTTGTTGGATCCGGTAGTGTTAACCTCAAGTCTGCACCCGACCCCACCATGGCGAGGTGCTTCACGTCCCCGTCCGGGACAACCATTCTTCCGGGAGCCTCCCAAACTGCTTTGTGCCATGCATGGCGTGCTACGCGCTGAGCGGTGCTGAGCACGCTCCGGAAGCCGGCGTGACCCTGCCGATGACACAGAACCTCAGTGCCACGGCTCCGGGAATCGTCATCACCAGACAAGTCTTCCGCCGCTTTGGCGGACCACCGCCCCGGCATGGTCCACACAGCAAGGGCCAAAGCCGGACAGCACAACCGGTCGCCGAGCCAGACAGGCCGACGTCCGCTCCAGGGAAGGACCCTTCGTGAGCGACACCACCGATCTGATGGGCGCGCGTGTCGAGGAGACCGCAGCCGCGCCCGCCACGGACGCCTCTGCCGCGCCTGCCTCCGGTGCCGGCTCCCGGCGGCGCCGCGGTACCGGCCTTGACGGCATGGTGCTGGCCGAGCTTCAGCAGGTCGCGTCCGGCCTCGGTATCAGGGGCACCGCGCGGATGCGCAAGAGCCAGCTGATCGAGGTCATCAAGGAGGCGCAGGCCGGAGGCGGTGCGCCGGCGAAGAGCGCCGATGCCGCTGAGGCCAAGCCGAAGCGCCGGGCCACCTCCAAGGCCCGTACGGGCGACGACGCCGCGCCGGCCGCGAAGAAGGCCGAGCAGGCCGCCGAGAAGGCCGTGGCGCAGCAGCAGATCGAGATCCCCGGCCAGCCGGCCGGTGGCCCCTCCCGTGCGAGCGACGCCGAGCGTGCGGGAGACGACGCCCCCGCGGGCGAGCGCCGCCGCCGCAGGGCCACCGCCGACGCGGGCAGCCCGGAGACGGTCGTCGCCGAGGCGAAGAGCGAGCCGAAGGCCGAGACCCCGGCCGCCGAGGCCAAGGCCGACGCCGGTGACGGCGCCGACGGTCGTCAGGGCCGCCGTGACCGCCGCGACCGGGACCGTGACCGCGGTGGACGTGACCGCGACCGCCGGGGCAAGGGCGACGAGCAGCAGCAGGGCGGCCAGGGTGCCGGCCAGCAGCAGCGCCAGGAGCGCCAGGACCGTCAGCAGCAGGGCGGCGGTCGTCAGGACCGCCAGGACCGCCAGCGCGACAACGGCCCGCAGGACGACGACGAGTTCGGTGACGGACGCCGTGGCCGTCGCGGCCGCTACCGCGACCGCCGTGGCCGCAGTGGCCGTGGCCGCGACGAGATCGCCGAGCCGCAGGTCAACGAGGACGACGTCCTGATCCCCGTCGCGGGCATCCTCGACATCCTCGACAACTACGCGTTCATTCGTACGTCCGGCTACCTCCCGGGCCCGAACGACGTGTACGTCTCCCTCGCCCAGGTCCGCAAGAACGGTCTGCGCAAGGGTGACCACGTCACCGGTGCGGTGCGCCAGCCCAAGGACGGCGAGCGTCGCGAGAAGTTCAACGCGCTTGTCCGCCTGGACTCTTCCAACGGCATGGCGGCCGACTCAGGGCGCGGGCGACCGGAGTTCAACAAGCTGACGCCCCTTTACCCGCAGGACCGGCTCCGTCTGGAGACCGACCCGGGCGTGCTGACGACCCGCATCATCGACCTCGTCGCGCCGATCGGAAAGGGCCAGCGCGGTCTGATCGTGGCCCCGCCGAAGACCGGCAAGACCATGATCATGCAGGCGATCGCCAACGCGATCACGCACAACAACCCCGAGTGCCACCTGATGGTCGTCCTGGTCGACGAGCGTCCGGAAGAGGTCACCGACATGCAGCGGTCGGTGAAGGGCGAGGTCATCTCCTCGACCTTCGACCGCCCCGCCGAGGACCACACCACGGTCGCCGAGCTCGCCATCGAGCGTGCCAAGCGTCTGGTGGAGCTGGGCCACGACGTGGTCGTGCTGCTCGACTCGATCACGCGTCTGGGCCGTGCGTACAACCTCGCCGCCCCGGCCTCCGGCCGCATCCTGTCCGGTGGTGTCGACTCGACCGCGCTCTACCCGCCGAAGCGCTTCTTCGGTGCCGCGCGCAACATCGAGGACGGCGGCTCGCTGACCATCCTGGCCACCGCGCTCGTCGACACCGGCTCGCGCATGGACGAGGTCATCTTCGAGGAGTTCAAGGGCACCGGCAACGCCGAGCTCAAGCTCGACCGGAAGCTCGCCGACAAGCGCATCTTCCCGGCGGTGGACGTCGACGCGTCCGGTACGCGTAAGGAAGAGATCCTGCTCGGCAGCGACGAGCTCGCCGTCACCTGGAAGCTGCGCCGCGTGCTGCACGCGCTCGACCAGCAGCAGGCGATCGAACTGCTCCTCGACAAGATGAAGCAGACGAAGTCGAACGGCGAGTTCCTTCTGCAGATCCAGAAGACGACGCCGTCGCCGGGCAACGGCAACGACTGACGTCAAAAGCAGCCCTGAAGGGCCGCCTCCCTCGCGTGTCTCACGTGACGGAGGCGGCCCTTTGTGCATGTCGGGACAGGTGTACGATCGCGCCCTTCGAACTTCGGTCTCTGAGGGGGGACTTTCGTGGATACACCCATGTCCGGGGGCGGTCGGCACAGACGCCGCATCCGTATCGCCGTCCCGGTCGCGGCCGCCGGACTGGCCGCCGCCGTCGCCACCGCGCTGCTGATGTCGTCCGCGAACGCGGCGACCGCGCTGCCGACACCGACGGTCAAGCCGGCCGTCTCCTCGCCCACGTTCGCCGAGCTGAAGCAACGGGCCCTGGGCGCCGTCGCCAGTGACGGCACGGCGGGCGAGACGACCCGGAAGTCGACCCTGAGCGCCGGTACGACGGAGTCGAACATCGACCCGAAGATCATCGGCGGCACCGAGACCACCATCTCCACGGCGCCGTGGATGGCCCAGCTCTGGTACTACGACGACCGGGGCACCCCCGACGACGACAGCGACGACCGCGGCTTCTTCTGCGGTGGTTCCGTTGTGTCGCCGACGAAGATCCTCACTGCCGCGCACTGTGTCAAGGGCTACGACTGGAGCGCCAACGGGGCTGTCCTGACCGGCACTTCACAGCTTCTGGGCGAGGACGGGAACCTGCACGGCGGCACCCTCACCGGTGTCCGGCGCCAGTGGAACCACCCCTCGTACGGCTCGACGACGTTCAACAACGACATCGCGGTCCTCACGCTGGCGGCCCCGGTCACGGCGAAGCCGATCAGGATGACGACGTCGGGCGACACCACGTCGTACGCCACCGGCACCAAGGGAACGCTCTACGGCTGGGGCCGCATCAGCTCCACCAACCAGGACAGCGCCGAGACGCTGAAGACGGCCACGCTGCCGATCCAGTCGGACAGCACCTGCACCGGCGCCTACGGCAGCGACTTCATCAAGGGCCACATGGTCTGCGCGGGCACCCCGGCGACCGGCAGCGACACCGGCACCACCACGGCGTGCAACGGCGACTCGGGCGGCCCGCTCATCGTCAAGGACCGAATCGTCGGCGTTGTCTCCTGGGGCGTGAAGAACTGCGTCACCAAGGGCGCGTACAGCGTCTTCTCGAAGGTCAGCACCTACGTAGGCGTCGCCTCCCCGCGCGTCGACGACGCCAACCTGGACGGCGACCACAAGGCCGACCTGTGGGTGCGCAACGCCTCCTCCAAGGAGGGCTTCGAGAAGGACTCCAAGGGCACCTCGTTCGCGGCGCGCGAGTCGTGGGGCGACTGGGACGGCGTCAACGTCGTGCTGCAGACCGACCTCAACCGGGACGGTTTCCAGGACTTCGTGGTCCGCGACAGCTCCGCGGGCGGCGTCTACTGGATGCACTGGGTGAGCTCCAGCGGCTCCTGGTCCACCAAGCAGATCTTCGACGACTGGACCACCCGCACCCGGATCGTCGCCCCCGGTGACGTCACCGGCGACACACTGCCCGACCTGCTCTCGGTCGACTCCGCCGGCGTCCTGTGGATCTACCCCGGCAAGGGCACCGGTTCCTTCTCCGCCCGCGTCAAGGTCGGCTCCGGCTGGAACCAGTACAACTCCCTGCGCGCCAAGGGCGACTTCACCGGCGACGGCAAGACCGACCTGATCGCGCGCAGCAGGAGCAACTCCTACGTCTACCTCTACAAGGGAACCGGCAAGTCCGGCTCCGCGGCCTTCTCCAGCCGCGTCAAGGTGCGCGAGTGGGGCGGCTACAACGCCTTCGACGCCCCCGGTGACGTGACCGGCGACGGCAAGGCCGACTTCCTGGCCCGCACGCCCGGCGGCACGCTCTACCTGTACCCGGGCACCGGCAAGGCCACCAGCGAGATCTTCGCCACAAGGATCTCGGTCGGTACCGATTTCAAGCAGTACGACATCTTCGGCTGAAATCGCAGGTGAGCGGCGTTTGTCCCGACTCGCCAGTGACGCTCTGTGCCCATCGCCCCACGCGGTGGGCACAGAGCGTTGTGCAACCCTTTCCCGAGTTTCCCCGTCTGACCGTACGGAGTGACCATGGAGCGGTACGCCATGTCACGACAGACCGGGCCTGACCCTGAAAGCAGGGGGTAACCGACCTTCACCTGAGGACTGAGGAGCACATGGCCGCCGAGAGCACGCCGGAGCCCGGCATACCGGGAGGGACCGGTGCACCGGGAGAGCCCGGCACGAACTCCCTGCGCCCCCGCGCCAAGGGCCGTCGCCGCAAGACCCGCAGCACGCGCCGCAAGGCCCTGCTCATCACGGCCTGGACCGCCGCGGGCATCGTCGTGCTCGGCGGCACCGGCGTCGGATACCTGTACTTCAAGCTCAACGGCAACATCAAGAGCGTCGACATCAACCAGGCCCTCGGCACCGACCGGCCCCTGGACGTCGACAACGGCTCCGAGGACATCCTCGTGCTCGGCTCGGACACCCGCTCCGGCGACAACAAGAAGCTGGGCGGCGGCACCGACGACGGCAGCGCCCGCTCGGACACCGCGATGATCGTGCACGTCTACGAGGGCCACAAGAAGGCCAGCGTGGTCTCCATACCCCGCGACACCCTCGTCGACCGCCCCGCCTGCACCGACACCAAGGGCGCCTCGCACGCGGCCGCGTCGGGCGTCATGTTCAACTCCGCGTACTCCACCGGCGGCGCGGCCTGCGCGGTGAAGACCGTCGAGTCCATGACCGACATCCGCATGGACCACTACGTCGAGGTGGACTTCACCGGCTTCCAGAAGCTCATCGACGACCTCGGCGGTGTGCCGATCACCACTACCAAGAACATCAAGGACGCCGACAGCCACCTGAACCTGAAGGCCGGCACGCACACGCTCAACGGCAAGCAGGCGCTCGGCCTGGTCCGCACCCGGCACGGTGTCGGCGACGGCTCCGACCTCGGCCGCATCCAGCTGCAGCAGGCGTTCATCAAGGCTCTGGTCAACCAGGTCAAGGACATCGGCGTACTGACCAGCCCGAAGAAGCTGTGGGACCTCGCCGACACCGCGACCCAGGCCGTCACCACCGACTCCGACCTCGGCTCCGTCAAGGACCTGGCGTCCTTCGCCAACGGCCTCAAGGGCATCGGCTCGTCGAAGATGAACATGGTCACGATGCCGGTCATCTACGACCCCGCGGACCCCAACCGCGTGATCGTCGAGAAGGCCAAGGCCCAGCTGGTCTGGGACGCTCTCAAGAACGACCGGGCGATCCCCCGGGCGGCCACCAAGGGCACGGCCACCGGTGACGCGAAGGGCGTCGTCAGCGCCTCCTGAGGCGCTGCGGGCCGAGGTCGCAGCCCCTTGCCGAGTGGCCGGGAATAGAACATCCGCCCCCTCGGTTTTGGGGGATGCGGCCAGTCCTGGCAGACTGGTACGTCGGCCCCGGTTCACGCCACCGCAATCCGCGGCAGCGACCCGGCGCCCTCCCGAAACTAGGAGACACCTTGAAGCGCGACATCCACCCCGAGTACGTCGAGACGCAGGTCAGCTGCACCTGTGGCGCGTCGTTCACCACCCGCAGCACGATCTCCAGCGGCACCGTCCGCGCCGAGGTCTGCTCCGAGTGCCACCCGTTCTACACGGGCAAGCAGAAGATCCTCGACACCGGTGGCCGTGTGGCCCGCTTCGAGGCCCGCTTCGGCAAGGCTGCCGCTGCCAACAAGTAGCGAGCCCACAGCGCCGGTCTTCGGCGTCCCCGGCACGGGGACGCCGGGGCCGGCGCTTTGCGGTGCAGCCCCCCAATCGTCGTAGTACCTACGTCCCAAGGCCCGCGCAGGCGCCGGGGACAGCCCATTGGAGCCGGAGATGTTCGAGGCGGTCGAGGAACTCATCGGCGAGCACGCCGACCTGGAGAAGAAGCTCGCTGACCCGTCGGTCCACGCCGACCAGGCCAACGCGCGCAAGCTCAACAAGCGCTACGCCGAGCTGACCCCGATCGTGTCGACGTACCGCTCCTGGAAGCAGACGGGCGAGGACGTCGAGACGGCGAAGGAGTTCGCCGCCGACGACCCCGACTTCGCCGCCGAGGTCAAGGAGCTGGACAAGCAGCGCGAGGAGCTCACCGAGAAGCTTCGCCTGCTCCTCGTCCCGCGCGACCCCAGCGACGACAAGGACGTGATCCTGGAGGTCAAGGCGGGCGCGGGCGGCGACGAGTCGGCCCTGTTCGCCGGCGACCTGCTGCGCATGTACCTGCGCTACGCCGAGCGCGTCGGCTGGAAGACCGAGATCATCGACGCCACCGAGTCCGAGCTCGGCGGCTACAAGGACGTCCAGGTCGCCGTGAAGACCAAGGGCGGAAACGGCGCCACCGAGCCCGGCCAGGGCGTCTGGGCCCGCCTCAAGTACGAGGGCGGCGTGCACCGCGTGCAGCGCGTGCCCTCGACCGAGTCGCAGGGCCGCATCCACACCTCCGCGGCCGGTGTCCTCGTGACCCCCGAGGCCGAGGAGGTCGACGTCGAGATCCACGCGAACGACCTCCGCATCGACGTCTACCGCTCCTCGGGGCCCGGCGGCCAGTCCGTCAACACCACCGACTCCGCGGTGCGCATCACGCACATTCCCACCGGAGTCGTCGCCTCCTGCCAGAACGAGAAGAGCCAGTTGCAGAACAAGGAGCAGGCGATGCGTATCCTGCGCTCCAGGCTCCTCGCGGCGGCGCAGGAGGAAGCGGAGCGGGAGGCCGCGGACGCCCGCCGCAGCCAGGTCCGCACCGTCGACCGCTCCGAGAAGATCCGTACGTACAACTTCCCGGAGAATCGCATCTCGGACCACCGCGTCGGCTTCAAGGCGTACAACTTGGACCAAGTGCTCGACGGTGACCTCGATGCCGTGATCCAGGCCTGCGTCGACGCGGACTCGGCCGCGAAGCTCGCCGCTGCATAACAGCAAACGACAACAGCTCAGCCCCGGAGGACCAGCGTGAACCTGCTGCTCGCGGAAGTGGCCCAGGCCACCCAGCGGCTGGCCGACGCCGGCGTGCCCTCGCCGCGCAACGACGCGGAGGAGCTCGCCGCCTTCGTGCACGGCGTGAAGCGGGGCGAGCTGCACACCGTCAAGGACACCGACTTCGACGCCCGCTACTGGGAGGTCACCGCGCGCCGCGAGGCCCGCGAACCGCTCCAGCACATCACCGGGCGCGCCTACTTCCGCTACCTGGAACTCCAGGTCGGACCCGGCGTCTTCGTGCCCCGCCCCGAGACCGAGTCGGTCGTCGGCTGGGCCATAGACGCCGTACGCGCCATGGACGTCGTGGAACCGCTCATCGTCGACCTGTGCACGGGCTCCGGCGCCATCGCGCTCGCCCTCGCCCAGGAGGTGCCGCGTTCGCGCGTGCACGCCGTGGAGCTGTCCGAGGACGCCCTGCGGTGGACCCGCAAGAACGTCGAGGGGTCCAGGGTCGACCTGCGCCAGGGCGACGCCCTGGAGGCATTCCCCGACCTCGACGGCCAGGTGGACCTGGTGATCTCCAACCCGCCGTACATCCCGCTCACCGAATGGGAGTACGTCCAGCCCGAGGCCCGGGACTACGACCCCGAACTCGCCCTGTTCTCAGGGGAGGACGGGCTCGACCTGATCCGCGGCATCGAGCGCACCGCGCACCGGCTGCTGCGCCCCGGAGGTGTCGTCGTCATCGAGCACGCCGACACCCAGGGCGGCCAGGTGCCGTGGATCTTCACCGAGGAGCGGGGCTGGGCCGACGCGGCCGACCACCCCGACCTGAACAACCGGCCGCGTTTCGCGACCGCCCGCAAGGCGATGCCGTGAGCATCCCCCAGACCCTTTTCCCACAGCAGTACGTGTACGAGGAGGCCCGCTAAATGGCACGGCGATACGACACCAACGACGCGACCGACCGCACGACCGGTCTGCGCGAGGCCGCGTCCGCCGTCCGCCGGGGCGAACTGGTGGTCCTTCCCACGGACACGGTGTACGGCGTGGGCGCCGACGCGTTCTCCTCCGAGGCCGTCACCGACCTCCTGGAGGCCAAGGGCCGCGGTCGTGGCATGCCCACGCCCGTCCTCATCGGCTCCCCGAACACCCTGCACGGCCTCGTCACGGACTTCTCCGAGATGGCCTGGGAGCTCGTCGACGCGTTCTGGCCGGGCGCCCTCACGATCGTCGCCAAGCACCAGCCGTCCCTGCAGTGGGACCTCGGGGACACCCGTGGCACCGTCGCCGTGCGCATGCCGCTGCACCCGGTCGCCATCGAGCTGCTCACCGAGGTCGGCCCCATGGCCGTCTCGTCCGCCAACCTCACGGGCCACCCCTCGCCGGAGGACTGCGACGCCGCACAGGAGATGCTCGGCGACTCCGTCTCCGTCTACCTGGACGGCGGTCCCACCCCGGGCATCGTCCCGTCGTCGATCGTCGACGTGACCGGCAAGGTGCCCGTCCTCCTGCGCGAGGGCGCACTGTCCGCCGAGGAGCTGCGGAAGGTCGTACCCGACCTCGAGGTGGCGAATTGACAGCCCCTGACGCGGGGCGTGGCATAGGCACGGGGTTCACGGGGGCCGACGGGTTCTCCGGGGGTTCCTTCCGCATCCTCCACGTCAGCACCGGCAACGTGTGCCGCTCGCCGATCACCGAGCGGCTGACCCGGCACGCCCTGGCGGACCGGCTCGGCGACCCCCTGTGGGGCGGCCTGATCGTGGAGAGCGCGGGCACCTGGGGCCACGAGGGCGCGCCCATGGAGGCAAACGCGGAGACGGTCCTCGCCGACTTCGGCGCGGACGCCTCCGGCTTCATGGGACGTGAACTGCTGGACGACCACGTCATCCGGGCCGACCTGGTGCTGACCGCCACCCGGGACCACCGACAGCAGGTCATCTCCATGGGCCACTCGGCGGGCCTGCGCACGTTCACGCTGAAGGAGTTCACCCGGCTGGTGCGCGCGATAGACCCGGCGACGCTGCCGCCGCTGAACGACGGGGTCATCGAGCGGGCCCGGGCGCTGGTGCGGGCCGCCGCGGCGCTGCGCGGGTGGCTGCTCGCGCCCACCGCGGAGGCGGACGAGGTGTTCGACCCCTACGGGGCGCCGCTGCCGTTCTTCCGGTCCATCGGGGACGAGATCCACCAGGCGGTGGACCCCGTGGTCACGGCCCTCACCGGGGTGCCCGCGCGCACGTAGCCCGCCGTCCGGTGCCGCCGCGGGGGCAACACCGGGCGTCCCCGGCGCCCCGGGCCTACATTGGTCCTAAGCGACCCCGAGGAAGTGCGGGCACGCCCCCGCACCTCCCCGGAGCCGCTCGGCGCACCCCCGCTCAGGCCCCGGAGCCCACCATGTCGCTCACGCATGCTCAGGAAGCCGTACGGCCCGTCGTCCCCGGGCCCGAGTTCGACGTGCTGCGGCGGCAGGACCCGGAACTCGCCGAGATCCTGCTCGGCGAGCGGGATCGGCAGTGCACGACGCTCCAGCTGATCGCCGCCGAGAACTTCACCTCGCCGGCCGTGCTCGCCGCACTCGGCTCACCGCTCGCCAACAAGTACGCCGAGGGCTACCCCGGCGCCCGTCACCACGGCGGCTGCGAGATCGTCGACCTCGCCGAGCGCGTCGCCGTCGACCGGGCGAAGGCCCTCTTCGGCGCCGAGCACGCCAATGTGCAGTCGCATTCGGGATCATCGGCGGTCCTCGCCGCGTACGCCGCGCTGCTGCGCCCCGGCGACACCGTGCTCGCGATGGGACTGCCGTTCGGCGGCCACCTCACGCACGGCTCACCCGCGAACTTCTCGGGCCGCTGGTTCGACTTCGTCGGTTACGGCGTCGACGCCGAGACCGGGCTCATCGACTACGACCAGGTGCGCACCCTGGCCCGTACGCACCGCCCCAAGGCCCTCGTGTGCGGGTCCATCTCCTATCCGCGTCACATCGACTACGCGCTCTTCCGCGAGATCGCCGACGAGGTCGGCGCCTACCTCATCGCCGACGCCGCGCACCCCATCGGCCTGGTCGCCGGGGGAGCGGCGCCCAGCCCGGTGCCGTACGCCGACGTCGTCTGCGCCACCACCCACAAGGTGCTGCGCGGCCCCCGCGGCGGCATGATCCTTTGCGGCAGTGATCTTGCCGAGCGCGTCGACCGGGCCGTCTTCCCGTTCACACAGGGCGGCGCGCAGATGCACACCATCGCGGCCAAGGCCGTCGCGTTCGGCGAGGCGGCAACTCCGGCGTTCACGGCGTACGCCCATCAGGTGGTCGCCAATGCGAGGGTGCTGGCCGACGCCCTCGGCGCGGAGGGGCTCGTGATCACCACCGGCGGCACCGACACGCACCTGCTGGCGGCCGACCCGGCGCCACTCGGCGTCGACGGGCGCACCGCCCGCGGCCGGCTGGCGGCCGCCGGAATGGTCCTCGACACCTGTGCGCTGCCCCACGGGGACGCCCGTGGCCTGCGGCTGGGCGCGGCAGCGCTGACCACGCAGGGGATGGGCGAGGCGGAGATGGTGCGGGTCGCGGCGCTGTTCGCGGCGGTGCTCAGGGACGAGGTCGACCCGGCGAAGGCGCGTGAAGAAGTGAGGGAGCTGGCCGGAAGATTTGCGCCCTATCCCGGCTGAGGCGGGGTAGGCGCACACGTGTGCACAGCCACTCGTGCAACCATCGTCGCTACCCGGAAGTCCCCAACCGTATGCGTCCCTCGCTAGGGTGTGGGGCTGAGATGGCCGGCGAGACCTGTGGGGAAGCCCGTGCGTGAATACCTGCTGACGCTCTGCATCACGGCTGCGGTGACGTACCTGCTGACAGGGCCGGTGCGGAAGTTCGCGATCGTGGCCGGAGCCATGCCGGAAATCCGGGCGCGCGACGTCCACCGCGAACCCACCCCGCGGCTCGGCGGCATCGCGATGTTCTTCGGCATGTGTGCGGGACTGCTGGTCGCCGACCACCTGCCGAACCTCAGCGAGGTCTTCGAGAAGTCAAACGAACCACGGGCCCTGCTCTCCGGGGCGGCGCTCATCTGGTTGATCGGCGTCCTGGACGACAAGTTCGAGATCGACGCCCTGATCAAGCTCGGCGGACAGATGATCGCCGCGGGCGTGATGGTCGTCCAGGGTCTGACGATCCTGTGGCTGCCGATCCCGGGCGTGGGCCTGTTCGCGCTCACCCAGTGGCAGAGCACGCTGCTGACGGTCGCGGTCGTCGTCATCACGATCAACGCGGTGAACTTCGTGGACGGCCTCGACGGTCTGGCCGCCGGCATGGTGCTCATCGCGTCGGCCGCGTTCTTCCTGTACGCGTACCGGATCTGGTACTCGTACGGCATCGAGGCGGCCGCCCCCGCCACGCTCTTCGCCGCCGTGCTGATGGGCATGTGCCTGGGCTTCCTGCCGCACAACATGCACCCCGCGCGGGTCTTCATGGGTGACTCCGGCTCGATGCTCATCGGGCTGGTGCTCGCCGCCGGCGCCATCTCCATCACCGGGCAGATCGACCCCGACGCCCTGAACCTGTTCTCCGGTTCGGAGCGCAACACCGTGCACCAGACGGTGCCCGTGTACATCCCGATGCTGCTGCCGCTGACGATCATCGCGGTGCCGGCCGCCGACCTGGTGCTCGCCATCGTGCGGCGCACCTGGCGCGGTCAGTCGCCCTTCGCCGCGGACCGGGGGCACTTGCACCACCGGCTGCTGGAGATCGGCCACTCGCACAGCCGGGCGGTGCTGATCATGTATTTCTGGTCGGCACTGATCGCCTTCGGCGCCCTCGCCTACTCGGTGAACTCGGGGGCCATGTGGATCGTGCTCGGCATCGTGGCGCTCAGCGCAGTGGGTCTCGTCCTGCTTCTGCTGCCGCGGTTCACGCCGCGTGCCCCGCGCTGGGCCGAGCACTTCGTGCCGCCGCGCTACCGGCGCCGCAGGGCGGCGGCCGCCGCCGAGGCGAGCGCGGCCTCCCTCATGGACGGGGCAGGGGAGAGCGACTGCGACGAGGAGGACGCCCGCGAGGAGCGCACCCCGGTCGTCGCGGGAGTCTCAGGAGTCAACGGGGCGACGGCAATTGGCCCGCGTTCACGATTCCTGGACGGGCGCAAGGCCGGATCGTCGCGCTGACCGCAAGGTAAGAATCTGACTAAGACATGACCTGCTCGTGGGAGTGCAAAGCCTCCCAATACCAGACAACTTGGCCTGGTTCTTGCACAGACGCGCAGCTTCACTCTCATGTGTGACACCGAGCACACCAACCAGGTAAAGACCTCATCAAATAGTTTGTGATACGGTTCACGAGAACCCGGGACAGAGCCGAAGGACCTTAAAGCGACGGTCCATTGGCGTGAGGTTCTCTCTCCACCCGGGACTACGCTCGTCCATGACGACACCCTGCCCCCTTCAGCAAGCGGAGTTGCCGCCATGCCGTCCAATGACGCCCGGAACCTTCTGCAGACCGCTGTGCCCACAGCAGCTGTCGGCGCGCTCGTCGTCGCCGTCAGCGGTGTGGTCGCCGGCGGCAAGGGGGCCATCGGCGCTGCGGTCGGCACGGTTCTGGCGATCCTCTTCATGGGGATCGGCCTTTACATCCTGCAATGGACGGCCAAAACGCTTCCGCAGCTGTTCCAGGCGATGGGGCTGATGCTCTACGTCGCCCAGCTCCTGCTGCTTCTGATCTTCGTCGCCGTCTTCAAGGACACGTCCCTCTTCAATCCGAAGGCGTTCGCCGTCGGGCTGGTGGTCGCGACCGTCGTATGGATGGCCGCGCAGGCACGTGCGCACATGAAGGCCAAGCTCTTCTACATCGATCCCGAACCCCAGAAGAGCGAGAAGTCCGAGAAATCAGGGTCTTCGTCGTGAGGGGTAGGGCCGGGATAAAGCCGTACGAGATCTCCTGCTATCGTCCGGTGCCAACTGCGGCATCGCGGGCGCGGGCATCTGAGCTGACGCCTGCTCAATCGCGAGGCTTGATGCCCCAAAGCCGCCCCCACATCCGTTTCACCAGTCCAGTGCCGACCAGCGGCTGCGCGCCGCGCCGACACAACGAGGTTGCCGTACCCATGCGTCACGCCGAAGGAGCCCGTGGTGAGTGCTGACCAGACCCAGCTCGCCTTTGAGTGGAACTGTCGGATCATGTCCGACAACGGCTGCGGCTTCCCGGCACCGGGCCTGCACTCGTTCCTCTTCCAGCCGATCGCCACGGTCGGAGGGTTCGAGTTCAACAAGGTGATGTTGCTCGCGCTCATCACCACCCTCTTGGTCATCACCTTCTTCACCCTTGCTTTCGGTAAGGCCAAGGTGGTCCCGGGCAAGCTGCAGATGGTGGGCGAGGCCGGTTACGACTTCGTACGCCGCGGCATCGTCTACGAGACGCTCGGCAAGAAGGAGGGCGAGAAGTACGTCCCTCTGATGGTCTCGCTCTTCTTCTTCATCTGGATCATGAACATCTGGTCCGTGATTCCGCTGGCCCAGTTCCCGGTCTCATCGGTCATCGCGTTCCCGATGGTGCTGGCCGCCATCGTCTACATCGTCTGGGTTTCGCTGACGTTCAAGAAGCACGGCTTCGTCGGCTTCTTCAAGAACGTCACGGGCTACGACAAGTCGCTCGGCGCCGTACTGCCGCTCGTCATGGTCATCGAGTTCTTCTCGAACCTGATCGTCCGGCCCTTCACGCACGCGGTGCGACTGTTCGCCAACATGTTCGCCGGTCACTTGATGCTGGTGATGTTCACCGTCGCCTCCTGGTACCTGCTGAACGGTGCGATGGTTCCGGCGGCCGGTGTCTCCTTCGTGATGACCGTCGTCATGATCCTCTTCGAGCTTTTCGTGCAGGCGGTCCAGGCGTACGTCTTCGTGCTCCTCGCCTGCTCGTACATTCAGGGCGCTCTCGCCGAGCACCACTGAGCATCCCTCCCGCAAGCCCCTAAGCGTCCGGTGGCCAACCCCCGCCGGTCCAAGAAACAGAAGGAAGATTCAGCATGGCTGCCACTGAGACCCTTGCCGCTGTCTCCGGTTCGCTCGGTTCCATCGGCTACGGCCTCGCCGCCATCGGCCCCGGCGTCGGCGTCGGCATCATCTTCGGCAACGGCACCCAGGCGCTGGCCCGTCAGCCCGAAGCTGCCGGCCTGATCCGTGCCAACCAGATCCTTGGCTTCGCCTTCTGTGAGGCGCTCGCCCTCATCGGCATCGTTATGCCGTTCGTGTTCGGTAAGTAATCACCTCTTACCTGACACGATTCGACGAAAGGCACTGATGTGATCGCCAACCTGGTTGCACTCGCGGCCGAGGAAGAGCAGAACCCGCTCGTCCCGGCCGGACCCGAGCTGCTCGTCGGCGCCATCGCCTTCGCCATCGTCTTCTTCTTCTTCTGGAAGAAGCTCCTCCCGAACATCAACAAGGTTCTGGACGAGCGCCGTGCGGCGATCGAAGGCGGTATCGAAGAGGCCGACGCCATGAAGGTCGAGGCCCAGAGCGTTCTTGAGCAGTACAAGGCTCAGCTCGCCGAGGCCCGGCACGAGGCCGCGCGTCTGCGCCAGGAGGCGCAGGAGCAGGGCGCCACGCTCATCGCCGAGATGCGGGCCGAAGGCCAGCGTCAGCGCGAGGAGATCATCGCCGCGGGCCACTCGCAGATCGAGGCCGACCGCAAGGCCGCCTCGCAGGCACTGCGTCAGGACGTGGGCAAGCTCGCCACCGACCTGGCCGGCAAGCTGGTCGGCGAGTCCCTCGACGACCACGCCCGCCAGAGCCGCGTCATCGACCGCTTCCTCGACGAGCTCGAGGAGAAGGCCGAGGCGACTCGATGACAGCGCACGGAGCGAGCCGCGAGGCCCTGGCAGCCGCACGTGAGCGTCTCGACGCGCTGACGGACAACACGTCCGTCGACGCGGCCGCGCTCGCGGAGGAGCTGGCCGCCGTCACCACGCTGCTCGACCGCGAGGTGTCGCTGCGTCGGGTCCTGACCGACCCGGCGCAGGCCGGCGAGGCCAAGGCCGAACTGGCCGGGCGCCTGTTCAGCGGCCAGGTCAGCGGGACGACCGCCGACCTGGTGGCCGGCCTGGTGCGCTCCCGCTGGTCGCAGTCGCGCGACCTGGTGGACTCCCTGGAGGAGCTCGCCGCCGTCGCCGACCTCACGGCCGCGCAGAAGACGGGTTCGCTCGACGACGTGGAGGACGAACTGTTCCGGTTCGGCCGGATCGTCGCCTCGAACACCGAGCTGCGCGCCGCGCTGACCGACCGTTCCGCCGCGAAGGCGGCCAAGGGCGAGCTGCTGCGCAGCCTGCTCGGCGGCCGTGCCGACGCGACGACCGAGCGTCTGGTGACGCGCCTTGTGACCGCGCCGCGGGGACGTAGCCTGGAGGCGGGACTCGAGTCCCTGTCCAAGCTCGCCGCCGACCGCCGCAACCGCATGGTCGCCGTCGTCACCTCGGCGGTCCCGCTGAGCGACGTACAGAAGCAGCGCCTCGGCGCCGCTCTGGCGAAGATCTACGGCCGTCACATGCACCTCAACCTCGACGTCGACCCCGAGGTCGTCGGCGGGATGCGGGTGCAGGTCGGCGACGAGGTCATCAACGGCAGCATCGCGGACCGACTCGAGGACGCCGGCCGCCGCATGGCCGGCTAGCAGCAACTCAATACGCGTTACAGCAATACGTAGTGCTTACGGCCCTGGTTGGGCCGTGCAGAGGATTCCTGGGGGCTGACCCCAGACCCCCCAAGAAAACTTCGGGCCCAACAAGGAGAGCAGGGAACCCAGATGGCGGAGCTCACGATCCGGCCGGAGGAGATCCGGGACGCGCTGGAGAACTTTGTCCAGTCGTACAAGCCGGACGCGGCCTCGCGCGAGGAGGTCGGTACGGTCACCGTCGCCGGCGACGGCATCGCCAAGATCGAGGGCCTGCCCTCGGCCATGGCGAACGAGCTGCTGAAGTTCGAGGACGGAACCCTCGGTCTCGCCCTCAACCTTGAGGAGCGCGAGATCGGTGCGGTCGTCCTCGGCGAGTTCAGCGGTATCGAGGAGGGCCAGCCGGTGCAGCGCACCGGTGAGGTGCTGTCCGTCGCGGTCGGCGAGGGCTACCTCGGCCGTGTCGTCGACCCGCTCGGCA
This sequence comes from Streptomyces sp. NPDC005485, assembly GCF_040606085.1. Lineage (NCBI taxonomy): Bacteria > Bacillati > Actinomycetota > Actinomycetes > Kitasatosporales > Streptomycetaceae > Streptomyces > Streptomyces sp. NPDC005485. The sequence continues at coordinate 23,653 of NZ_JBEXDZ010000047.1, forward strand.
ACCCGATCGACGGCCTCGGCGAGATCGAGACCACCGGACGCCGCGCCCTTGAGCTGCAGGCCCCGGGCGTCATGGTCCGCAAGTCGGTGCACGAGCCGATGGAGACGGGCTACAAGGCCGTCGACGCGATGACCCCGATCGGCCGTGGCCAGCGTCAGCTGGTCATCGGCGACCGTCAGACCGGCAAGACCGCGCTGGCCGTCGACACGATCATCAACCAGCGCGACAACTGGCGCTCGGGCGACACGAAGAAGCAGGTCCGCTGCATCTACGTCGCCATCGGTCAGAAGGGTTCGACCATCGCCTCCGTGCGTGGCGCCCTCGAAGAGGCCGGCGCGCTGGAGTACACGACCATCGTCGCCGCCCCGGCGTCCGACCCGGCCGGCTTCAAGTACCTTGCGCCGTACACCGGTTCGGCCATCGGTCAGCAGTGGATGTACGAGGGCAAGCACGTCCTCATCATCTTCGACGACCTCTCGAAGCAGGCCGACGCCTACCGCGCCGTGTCCCTGCTGCTGCGCCGCCCGCCGGGCCGTGAGGCCTACCCGGGTGACGTCTTCTACCTGCACTCCCGTCTGCTGGAGCGCTGCGCGAAGCTCTCCGACGACCTGGGCGCCGGTTCGATGACGGGTCTGCCGATCGTCGAGACCAAGGCGAACGACGTGTCGGCGTTCATCCCGACCAACGTCATCTCCATCACCGACGGCCAGTGCTTCCTGGAGTCCGACCTGTTCAACGCCGGCCAGCGTCCGGCCCTGAACGTCGGTATCTCGGTCTCCCGTGTCGGTGGCTCCGCCCAGCACAAGGCGATGCGCCAGGTGTCCGGCCGGCTCCGCCTCGACCTCGCCCAGTACCGCGAGCTGGAGGCGTTCGCCGCCTTCGGTTCCGACCTGGACGCCGCGTCGAAGGCCCAGCTGGAGCGCGGTCAGCGTCTGGTCGAGCTGCTCAAGCAGGCTCAGTACCAGCCGATGGCGACCGAGGACCAGGTCGTCTCCATCTGGGCCGGCACCACCGGCAAGATGGACGACGTACCGGTCGCCGACGTCCGCCGCTTCGAGAAGGAGCTGCTGGAGTACCTGCACCGCAAGGAGCAGGGCCTGCTGACCTCCATCAAGGAGGGCGCGAAGATGTCGGACGACACCCTCACCGCCATCGCGGACGCCATCGCGGACTTCAAGAAGCAGTTCGAGACCTCGGACGGCAAGCTTCTCGGCGAAGACGTTCCGGCCGCGGCCAAGTGACGTAAGGAAGGGACCTGACTCATGGGAGCCCAGCTCCGGGTCTACAAGCGTCGCATCCGATCCGTCACCGCGACCAAGAAGATCACCAAGGCGATGGAGATGATCGCCGCCTCGCGTGTCGTCAAGGCGCAGCGCAAGGTGGCGGCCTCCGCGCCGTACGCGACCGAGCTCACCCGCGCGGTCACGGCGGTCGGCGCCGGTTCGAACACCAAGCACCCGCTGACCACGGAGGCGGAGACGGCGACCCGTTCCGCGGTGCTGCTCCTGTCGAGCGACCGCGGACTGGCCGGCGCCTTCAACTCCAACGCCATCAAGGCCGCCGAGCTGCTGACGGCGCGCCTTGAGGCGGAGGGCAAGGAGGTCGACACGTACATCGTCGGCCGCCGCGGTCTGGCCCACTACCACTTCCGCGAGCGCAAGGTCGTGGAGTCGTGGTCGGGTTTCACCGACGAGCCCACCTACGCGGACGCGAAGAAGGTCGCGGGTCCGCTGATCGAGGCCATCGAGAAGGAGACGGCGGACGGCGGCGTGGACGAACTCCACATCGTCTACACCGAGTTCGTCTCGATGATGACGCAGACGGCCATCGACGGCCGACTGCTGCCACTGCGCCTCGAAGAGGTTGCGGAGGAGGCGCCCAAGGGCGAGATCCTTCCGCTGTACGAGTTCGAGCCGTCGGCCGAGGACGTCCTGGACGCCCTGCTGCCGCGGTACGTCGAGAGCCGTATCTACAACGCGCTGCTCCAGTCGGCTGCCTCCAAGCACGCCGCCACGCGCCGCGCGATGAAGTCGGCGACCGACAACGCGGGAGACCTGATCACCTCTCTCTCCCGTCTTGCCAACGCGGCCCGCCAGGCCGAAATCACCCAGGAAATCAGCGAGATCGTCGGTGGCTCCGCAGCCCTGGCCGACGCGACCGCGGGGAGTGACAAGTAATGACGACGACAGTTGAGACGGCCGTTGCCACGGGCCGCGTCGCCCGGGTCATCGGCCCGGTCGTCGACGTGGAGTTCCCCGTCGACGCGATGCCGGACATCTACAACGCCCTTCACGTCGAGGTGGCCGACCCGGCCAACGCCGGCGAGAAGAAGACGCTGACCCTGGAAGTCGCCCAGCACCTGGGTGACGGCCTGGTCCGCACGATCTCCATGCAGCCCACCGACGGTCTGGTCCGCCAGGCCGCGGTGAGCGACACCGGCACGGGCATCACCGTTCCCGTCGGTGACTTCACCAAGGGCAAGGTGTTCAACACCCTCGGTGAGGTGCTGAACTCCGAGGACAAGTACGAGGGCGAGCGCTGGTCCATCCACCGCAAGGCCCCGCGCTTCGACGAGCTCGAGTCGAAGACCGAGATGTTCGAGACCGGCGTCAAGGTCATCGACCTTCTCACCCCGTACGTCAAGGGTGGAAAGATCGGTCTGTTCGGTGGTGCCGGTGTCGGCAAGACGGTGCTCATCCAGGAGATGATCTACCGCGTCGCCAACAACCACGACGGTGTCTCCGTGTTCGCCGGTGTCGGTGAGCGCACCCGTGAGGGCAACGACCTCATCGAGGAGATGTCGGACTCGGGCGTCATCGACAAGACCGCCCTTGTCTTCGGCCAGATGGACGAGCCCCCGGGCACCCGTCTCCGTGTGGCCCTGGCCGGTCTGACCATGGCGGAGTACTTCCGCGATGTGCAGAAGCAGGACGTGCTGTTCTTCATCGACAACATCTTCCGCTTCACGCAGGCCGGTTCCGAGGTCTCGACCCTGCTCGGCCGTATGCCCTCCGCGGTGGGTTACCAGCCGAACCTGGCCGACGAGATGGGTCTCCTCCAGGAGCGCATCACCTCGACCCGTGGTCACTCGATCACCTCGATGCAGGCGATCTACGTCCCCGCGGACGACCTGACCGACCCGGCCCCGGCCACCACGTTCGCCCACCTCGACGCGACGACGGTTCTCTCCCGTCCGATCTCCGAGAAGGGCATCTACCCGGCCGTGGACCCGCTGGACTCCACGTCCCGCATCCTGGACCCCCGCTACATCGCTGCGGATCACTACACCACCGCGATGCGCGTCAAGTCGGTCCTGCAGAAGTACAAGGACCTCCAGGACATCATCGCGATCCTCGGTATCGACGAGCTGGGCGAAGAGGACAAGCTCACCGTCCACCGTGCCCGTCGCGTGGAGCGCTTCCTGTCCCAGAACACCCACGTCGCCAAGCAGTTCACCGGCGTCGACGGGTCGGACGTTCCGCTGGACGAGTCGATCACGGCCTTCAACGCGATCATCGACGGCGACTACGACCACTTCCCGGAGCAGGCGTTCTTCCTGTGCGGTGGCATTGAGGACCTCAAGGCCAACGCCAAGGAGCTCGGCGTTTCCTGAACCACGTGTTCGTGAGGGGGGCGGGGCCGCACCTCGCGGGGTGCGTCCCGTCCCCCTCCGTACGCCTATTAGACTTTGACCCAACACCCGGCATTACCGCCGGGTGGTGACCCGAGGAGCCCACCTTGGCTGCTGAGCTGCATGTCGAGCTCGTCGCCGCGGACCGCAGTGTGTGGTCCGGCGAGGCCACCCTGGTCGTCGCGCGTACCACGTCCGGCGACATCGGCGTCATGCCCGGTCACCAGCCGCTGCTCGGTGTGCTGGAGTCGGGCCCGGTGACCATCCGTACGAGCGACGGGAGGACGGTCGTCGCCGCAGTGCACGGCGGTTTCATCTCGTTCGCCGACAACAAGCTGTCGCTGCTGGCCGAGATCGCCGAGCTGTCGGACGAGATCGATGTCCAGCGTGCGGAGCGGGAGCTCGAGCGCGCGAAGGCGGAGGGCGATGCCGCCGCCGAGCGCCGCGCGGACGTCCGCCTGCGTGCGGTGGCGGTGCGCTGACCCCAGCGCACGGAATGATGTGACTCAGCCGCGGCCGGGACTGGATAAAACCAGACCGGGCCGCGGCTGAGGCGATGCGGGTGCTTTTTTCCGTTTCATTACCTGCTTTACCTAGGAGACGAGGAGGTCGGTGTCGATGGTCCTCGCTCTGACTGTGTGCGGGTTGGTAGTGGCGTTCGTCGCGGTGGGGCTGTTCGTCTTCGGCCTCCGCCGCCGGCTGATCCAGCGCTCGGGCGGCACGTTCGACTGCAGCCTGCGCTGGGACGTCCCCAAGGACAGCGACACCAACGGCAAGGGCTGGGGCTACGGAGTGGCCCGCTACAACGGCGACCGCATCGAGTGGTACCGCGTCTTCTCCTACGCCCCCCGCCCGCGCCGCGTCCTTGAGCGCTCGGCGATCGAGGTCGCGGGCCGCCGCGCCCCCGAGGGCGAGGAGGAGCTGGCGCTGCTCTCCGACGCGATCGTCCTGGCCTGTCTGCACCGCGGCACGCGCCTCGAACTGGCGATGAGCGAAGACGCGCTGACCGGATTTCTCGCGTGGCTGGAGGCAGCCCCGCCCGGACAGCGAGTGAATGTGGCGTAGCCACATTCACTCGCTGGGTGGGGGTCCCCCCGGACGAAGTCTGGGGGAGCGTCAACGTTGCTTAGCTGTCAGCCCTTAGTTCAGGCCGCTGTTGATGGCGCTCACCAGCTCGCCGTTGCTGGTGTCACCGCTGAACTCCCAGAAGAACGCGCCGCCCAGGCCCTGGTTCTTGGCCCAGGTCATCTTGGTGCCGATGGTGGCCGGGGTGTCGTAGCTCCACCAGTTGCTGCCGCAGTGCGCGTACACCGTGCCGGCGATGGTGCTGGTGGCCGGGCAGGACGTCTTGAGGACCTTGTAGTCCTCGATGCCCTGCTCGTAGGTGCCGGCCGCCGGACCCGTGGCCGTGCCGCCCGGGGCGTCCTGGGTGACGCCGGTCCAGCCCCGCCCGTAGAAACCGATACCGATCAGCAGCTTCTTCGCGGGGACGCCCTTCGCCTTGTACTTGGCTATCGCGTCGGCCGTGGTGAACCCGGCCTTCGGGATGCCGCTGTAGGAGGTGAGCGGGGAGTGCGGGGCGGTCGGGCCCTGCGCGTCCCAGGCGCCGAAGAAGTCGTACGTCATCACGTTGTACCAGTCGACGTACTGTGCGGCGCCCGCGTAGTCGGCGGCGTCGATCTTGCCGCCGCTGGAGCCGTCGGCGGTGACGGCCGAGGTGACGAGGTTGGAGGACCCGAACTTCGCCCGCAGCGCGGACATCAGGTTCTTGTACGCGGCGGCTCCGCTGGTGTCACAGCTCAGCCCGCAGGCGTTCGGGTACTCCCAGTCGATGTCGATGCCGTCGAAGACATCGGCCCAGCGCGGGTCCTCGACCAGGTCGTAGCAGGACTGCGCGAAGGCCGCCGGGTTGGCCGCGGCCGCGCCGAAGCCGCCGGACCAGGTCCAGCCGCCGAAGGACCAGATCACCTTGAGGTTCGGGTACTTGGCCTTCAGTTCGCGCAGCTGGTTGAAGTTGCCGCGCAGCGGCTGGTCCCAGGTGTCGGCGACGCCGCTGACCGACTGGTCGGCGGTGAACGCCTTGTCGTAGTCGGCGTAGGAGTCGCCGATCGCGCACTTGCCGCCGGTGACGTTGCCGAAGGCGTAGTTGATGTGCGTGATCTTCGCGGCCGACCCGGACGTCACCAGGTTCTTGACGTTGTAGTTGCGTCCGTAGATGCCCCACTCGGTGAAGTAGCCGAGCTTGACGTTGCTGCCGCCGGTGGGCGGCGGGTCCGTGGTGCCGCCGGTGGTGTGCACGGCGACCGAGCCGCTCACCGGTCCTGTCTGGTCGGCGGTGTCACGGGCCTGCACGGTGTAGGAGTAGTCGGTGCCGGCGGTCAGACCGGTGTCGGTGTACGACGTCGAGGTCACGGTGGCGACCTTGGTTCCGCCGCGCAGGACGTCGTAGTTCTTGACGCCCTTGTCGTCGGTGGCCGCGGTCCAGCTGAGCTTCGCCGAGGTGTCGGTGATGGAGGACGCGGTCGGAGTACCCGGCGCGGTGGGTGCGCTGTCGCCGGGGACGGTGCCGCCGCCGTCACAACTGCCGCCGTTCAGCTTGCAGTTGGAGGGCGAGCCGGGGCCCGCGCCGTTGAAGCCGAAGGAGATCGAGGCGCCGGGGGCGAGGGTTCCGTTCCAGGACTTGTTCTTGGCGGTCCAGTGGGTGCCGGAGGACGTGACGTCCGCGTCCCAGGCCGAGGTCACGGACGTACCGGAGGGGAAGTCCCACTCGACCGTCCAGGAAGCGATGCTGGTGGTGCCGGTGTTCTTGACGGTCCACTTGCCTTCGAAGCCGGTGCCCCAGTCCTGGGTCTTGGCGTACGTGGCGGTGGCCGCGGTGTCGGCGTGCGCGGGGCTCGCGAGGCCGACCAGGGCGGCGAGCGGGAGCAGGAAGGTGCTGAACCCTGCCACGGCTCTGTGTCTGAAGCGCATGCCGCGCCTCCTCGGGGGTGTAGGGGACCTGACTGAGCCATCAGGTCCACAGTGCCGCGAGAATAGAAAGGTCTGGACCAGAGGTCAATAGGTCTGGACCAGTGCGCTGGTCGGGCTTCAGACACCCAACTCTTGTGCCAGCACGGCCGCTTGCACCCGGCTGCGCAGCTCCAGCTTCCCCAGCAGGCGGCTGACGTGCGTCTTCACCGTCGCCTCCGCCATGTCGAGCCGCCGCGCGATCTCCGCGTTGGAGAGCCCCTCGCCGAGGCAGGACAGCACCTCGCGCTCCCGCCGGGTCAGGGCGTCCAGGACGGTCGGATCGGCCGTCGGCTCGCGGACCGGCTTCGCCGCGAACTCGGCGATCAGCCGCCGGGTGACGGCTGGGGCGATCATTCCGTCGCCGCCCGCGACCGTGCGCACCGCGGCGATCAGGTCCTTCGCCTCCGTGTCCTTGAGCAGGAACCCGGAGGCGCCCGCGCGCAGCGCCCCGAAGACGTACGCGTCGAGGTCGAAGGTGGTGAGCACGAGGACGTCCGCGAGGTGCTCGTCGACGACCTGGCGGGTGGCGGACACCCCGTCGAGGCGCGGCATCTGGATGTCCATCAGGACGATATCCGGCCGAAGTTCACGCGCGAGGGCCACCGCCTGCTCGCCGTCCGCCGCCTCCCCGACCACCTCGATGTCGAGGGCGCTGCGCAGGATGAGGACGAGCCCGGCCCGTACGGCGGACTGGTCCTCGGCGACGAGCACACGGATCATTCGGCTGCTCCTTCGGTGAGGGGGAGGGCGGCGCGTACGGCCCACAGCGCGCCGTCGGGACCGGCGGCGAGGGTGCCGCCCAGCAGGGTGGCCCGCTCGCGCATCCCGACGAGACCGGCGCCGGATCCGGGGGCGCGCGGGCCGTCCCCGTGGCCGTACGGGCTGGTGACCCGGACGTCGAGCACATCGTCCCGCTGGGCGAGGGTGACGGTGACGCGGCCCGGGCGGGCGTGCTTGAGGGCGTTGGTCAGGGACTCCTGGACGATCCGGTAGGCGGCGAGTTCGACGGGTGCGGGGACCCGGCCGTGGTCGGTGTCGAGCCGGATGTCGAGGCCGTTGGCGCGGGCGCCCTCCACCAGTGCGGCGAGTCCGTCCAGGGTGGGGACCGCGGCGGGTTCGCGGTCGTTGCCCCCCTCGCGCAGGATCCCGATCAGCCGGCGCATCTCGGCAAGCCCCTCGACGCTGTTCTCGCGGATGACGGCGAGGGCGTCCTTGGAGGTCCTGGGGTCGTCGAGCGACAGCGCGGCCGTGGAGTGGATGGCGATCGCGGACAGGTGGTTGGCGACCATGTCGTGCAACTCCCGTGCCATCCGGGCGCGTTCGGCCGTCACGGCCTGGGTGCGGTCCATCTCGGCGAGCAGCGCGGTCTGTTCGGCGCGCAGCCGTTCCGCGACGGCGGTGTCGCGGTGGTTGCGGACGATCCAGCCGGTGGCGGCGGGGGTGAAGGTCACCAGGCCGGTGAACGCCCCGATCAGCAGCCCCTCCGGCTTCCGCCACGCGGCGACGGGCCAGACGGTCCCGATCACCGTGATCAGACCGGTGATCCAGGGGATGCGCCGGGCCGCTCCGGGCGAGCCATACAGCACGGCCGCGTACACCAGGTCGGTGAACATCACGATGGTGGCCAGGTTGCCGCGGGTCAGCAGGTCGGCGACCAGGGCGACCGTGCCGATGAGCAGCGCGGTGCGCGGCCGCGTACGGCGCATGAGCTCGCAGCCGGCTGTGATGACCAGCGGCACGAGCACCGCCCAGCCCGCGTCGACGAGCGCCATCGGATCGTCGGGACCCCGGCTGTAGAGCCCGACACCCCACAGGAACAGTCCGCCGAGCAGTCCCCCGACGGCGATGCGCACGTCGTCGCGGTGCGGGCGGGGGAGACGGTCGGCCATGACTCCATCCAACACGGCACACCGGCACCCCGCCTGATGCCCGGGGACGGTCCGCGGCTACATCGAAGGATGCAGTCCGACCTCGTCACCGCCGACGACGAATCCGCCCGCCGCCCGCGCGAGCCTGGAAGGGCGAGAGAGGAGCGAACCGTGATCGTCGGACTGATCATCGCCTGCGAGGTGGGCTTCTGGGTGCTGCTGGCGGCGGGCCTCGCCGCCCGCTACCTGCTGAGGCTGCGCCGGACCAGTGTGGCCCTGCTGCTGTGCGAACCGCTGCTGGAGGTCGTGCTGTTCGTGGTCACCGCGGTCGACCTCAAGGGCGGCGCCGACCCGGACTGGAAGCACGGTCTCGCCGCCGTCTACATCGCCTTCACCCTGGTCATGGGGCACCGCACGATCAGGTGGGTCGACGCGCACGTCGCCCACCGCTTCGCGGGCGGCCCACCGCCGGTCCGGCCGCCGAAGTACGGCACGGCCCGAGCCGTCCACGAGTGGCGGACCGCCGGGCGGTGGATCCTCGCCTCGGCGCTCGCCGCCGGACTGCTCCAGGCCGCGATCTGGTACGTCGGAGGGGACGGCGACACCGGCTCGCTGCGCCAGTGGCAGTCGAGGATGGTGTGGCTGATCGGCATCAACGTGGTGATCGCCGTCAGCTACACCGTCTTCCCCAAGCGGGCTCCGGCGTCAGCGCTCCCCGCCGGGGACCCACAACACGTCCCCGACGTCCTTGTTCGCCGTACGGGCAAGAATGAAGAGCAGATCCGATAGCCGGTTGAGGTAGGTCGCCGTGAGCGGATTCATACCGCCGCTCTTTCCTTCGGTGCCGTGTACTTCCATGGCCGCCCAGGTCGAGCGCTCGGCCCGGCGCACGACCGTGCACGCCTGGTGCAGCAGTGCCGCGCCGGTGGTGCCGCCGGGCAGGATGAAGGAGCGGAGCTTCTCCAACTGCTCGTTGAAGCGGTCGCAGTCCGCCTCCAGCTTGTCGATGTAGAACTGCTCGACGCGCAGCGGCGGGAACTCGGGGTTCTCGGCGACCGGCGTCGACAGGTCGGCGCCCACGTCGAACAGGTCGTTCTGCACCCGGGTGAGGACCTTCACGACCTCCTCGTCCAGCCCGCCGAGCGCGATCGCCGTGCCGATCACCGCGTTCGCCTCGTTGGCGTCCGCGTACGCCGAGATCCGCAGATCGGTCTTGGCGACCCGGCTCATGTCCCCGAGGGCGGTGCTGCCCTGGTCGCCGGTCCTGGTGTAGATGCGCGTCAGATTGACCATGTGTCCAGCGTAGTTACGCTCCGGCCCTGCGGAACACACGTGTGCCCACCGTCACGGCGAGTCCCGCGAAACCGACGGCGACCAGGACGCCGTACAGCATGTGATCGGTCGTGTACGAGCCGACGTAGGCGTCCCGCATCGCGTCCACGACATAGCGGAACGGCACGAAGTGGGAGAGCACGTCGAGCCAGCCGGGGGCCAGGGTCATCGGGAGCATCAGGCCGGACAGCAGCATGGAGGGCATCGCCAGCGCGTTGATGGTCGGGCCGAACTCCTGCGGCGTATGCATCCGCATGGCCAGCGCGTACGACAGTGAGGCGAGCGAGACCGTCAGCAGCGCCACGAACGCGAAGCCGATCAGGATGCCGGCCAGCGGTGCCCGCAGGCCCATGACAATGGCGGCCAGCACCAGGAGCACCGCCTGGAAGACGAAGACCGCGGCGTCGCGCAGGACCCGGCCGAGCAGCAGCGCCAGCCGGCTCACCGGCGTGACGCGCATGCGCTCCACCACTCCCTGCCCCTTCTCCAGAATAATCATGAAGCCGGCGAACAGGGCCCCGAACAGGACGAGTTGGAGCAGAAGCCCCGGGACCAGCACCTGCCAGGAGCCGGCCCGGGTCCCGAGCGGCAGACCGGTCAGCAGGGGACCGAAGAAGAGCAGGTAGAGCAGCGGCATCAGGACGCCGAAGAGCATCGCGAAGCGGGAGCGCAGGGTCTGGCGGGCATACCGCTCGAAAATGAGCGCGGTGTCGTGGAGAAGCATCTCTGAGGGGTTCCTCTGCGGTTTGTGCGGCTTATACGGCTACGGGGGTGGAGTCGGCCGGCGCAGGGCCGCGGCCGGTGATCGCGAGGAACGTGTCCTGGAGCGTCGCGTCGATCGAGCCGGCGTGGGCCAGCTTCAGCGCGCTCGGCGTGCCCTCGGCGACGACCACTCCCTTGTCGACGATCACCAGGCGGTCGGCGAGCGCGTCCGCCTCGTCGAGGTAGTGGGTGGTGAGGAAGACCGTGGTGCCGTGCTCGGCGCGCAGCCGGCGGACGAGGTCCCAGAGATCGGCGCGGCTCGCCGGGTCCAGCCCCGTCGTCGGTTCGTCGAGGAACAGCACCGCAGGGCGGTGGGTGAGGCCCATCGCGATGTCGAGGCGGCGTCGCTGGCCGCCGGAGAGCGCGGACGTCCTGCGGTCGAGCAGCTCGGTCAGGTCCAGCTCGTGCGCCAACTCCTCGGTGCGCTCGTTCGCCTGAGCCTTCGTCAGGCGGTACAGCCGCCCCTGGGTGACCAGTTCCTCCCGGACGCTCACGCTCGGGTCGACGCCACCGGACTGCGCCACGTAACCGCAGGCGCGCCGCACCCCGGCCGGATCGCGGACCAGGTCGCAGCCCGCGACGGTGGCCGCGCCCCCGGTGGGGGCCAGCAGGGTGGTGAGCATGCGGAGGGTGGTCGTCTTGCCCGCGCCGTTCGGGCCGAGGAAGCCAAGGATCTCGCCCGGGCGGACGGTCAGGTCGATGCCGCGCACGGCCTCCACGGGGCCGCGTTTCGTCTGGAAGGTACGGGCCAGTCCGGCCGTACTGATGATTGCCATGCGCCCCAGAAAAACAGAGTCGCTGAAAATTTGCAATGACACCAAAAAATAAAGTCACCCCAAATCTTCAGCGGGCCCAGCGAAGCTACGATGGCCGCATGGCAGAAGGGCTCAGGGAGCGGAAGAAGCGGCAGACCCGGCAGTACATCTCGGATGTCGCCACGGGCCTGTTCCTGGAGCGCGGGTTCGACGCGGTGACGATCGCCGAGGTCGCCGAGGCGGCCGACGTCTCCGTCAACACCGTCTACAACTACTTCCCCGCCAAGGAGGACCTCTTCCTCGACCGCTCCCGGGGCGTCGTCGACCGGCTCGCGCGCTGGACACGCGCCCGCGGCAAGGGCGAGTCGGCCGCCGCCGCCGTGCTGCGGGAACTGCGCGACGAGGTCCAGGCGGTCTCGCCGCGGCTCGGACTGATGGACGGTTACGCCCGCTTCATGCAGGTCATCCACGACGCCCCCGGGCTGCGCTCCCGTTTGTGGGCGATCGGTCAGGAGGTCCTGATCAACTTGGAGGAGGCGCTGCGCGAGGAGACCGGCGCCCCCGCCGAGGATCCGATGCCGGGTCTGATCGCCGGCCAGATCAACTGGGTCCACCAGACGGTCATGGCCACCATCGGCCGCGAGATGATGGCGGGTCGCAACCCGGACGAAGTGTCACGCGAGGTGCTTTTGCTCCTCGACGACATGGAGGGCCTGCTGAGCGAGAAGGTCCTCAACTACGCGGTGCGGGACGCGGGGTGAGCCATCCGGTGTGATGTCCGTCAGTTGAGACGTGACGCGCATTACTTACCGGTCACACAGCACTTCACGAGCGCTAGTGTCCGCCCGAGAGGCAGTCATCAGCGGAGCGTCAGGGGAGTCGCACAGTGGCACGGAAGCTTGCCGTCATCGGAGCCGGACTCATGGGGTCCGGTATTGCCCAGGTCTCCGCGCAGGCGGGCTGGGACGTCGTGCTGCGCGATGTCACCGACGAAGCGCTGAGCCGGGGCCTCGACGGCATCAAGGCCTCGTACGACAGGTTCGTGGCCAAGGGCAAGCTCGAAGGCGCCGACGCGGACGCCGCGCTCGCACGCATCACCACCACGACCGACCTCGACGCGGTCGCCGACGCCGACATCGTCGTCGAGGCCGTCTTCGAGAAGCTCGAGGTCAAGCACGAGATCTTCCGGACGCTCGACAAGATCGTCCGCGAGGACGCCGTACTCGCCTCCAACACCTCCGCCATCCCGATCACCAAGATCGCGGCGGCCACCGAGCACCCCGAGCGCGTCGTCGGTGTGCACTTCTTCTCGCCGGTCCCGATGATGCAGCTCGTCGAGCTGGTCCGCGGCTACAAGACCAGCGACGAAGCCCTCGCCACCGCGCGGGCGTTCGCCGAGTCCGTCGGCAAGACCTGCATCGTCGTCAACCGCGACGTGGCCGGCTTCGTGACGACCCGTCTCATCTCCGCGCTCGTCGTCGAGGCGACGAAACTGTACGAGTCGGGCGTGGCGAGCGCCGAGGACATCGACCTCGCCTGCAAGCTGGGCTTCGGCCACGCCATGGGACCCCTGGCGACGGCCGACCTGACCGGCGTCGACATCCTGCTGCACGCCACCGGCAACATCTACACCGAGACCCAGGACGAGAAGTTCGCCCCGCCGGAGCTGATGCGCCGGATGGTTGACGCCGGTGACATCGGCCGCAAGAGCGGGCAGGGCTTCTACAAGCACTGAAACCGCACACGCCTCTGGGGCATCACCCCATGAGGTGAATTCGGTATCGGTTCGCTTACGGACGGCAACCTCTGCACCCTTCGGGCAGTCAGACGGTGCACTACAGAGAAACGCAGACCGACACGGAGTACGAGAAGCACTCTCGGGGAGCGATATGTACATCAGGGGCGACCACGTCGAGCTGGTCGTCGGGGGCCGCCTCGACGTCCGCAGCGCGGCGGACGCCCGTTCGGTCCTGCACACGGCCGTCGACGACGGAGCCGGCGACCTGGTGCTCGACCTGTCCGAGCTGGACTCCTGGGACGCCACCGGCCTCGGTGTGATCATGGGGGCCCACCGGCGGGCCGGGCGGTGCGGCCGACGGCTCGTGCTGCGCGACGTACCGCCGCAGATGCAACGCCTGCTGGTCGCCACCCGGCTGCACCGGATCCTCGCGATCGAGGGCGGCATCGGCGTGGAGTCGCTGCCCCGGGTGTGAACCCGAGGGCCGGGGGAGACCCGGGCGTCTCGGGAGTGACACGCAGGTCACGCACAATCCTCACGAAGCTGTGACGTCTCGGACGGCGCGGTACCCCGGCCGTTCGGAGATACTGTGCGAAGGTTTAGGGTTCGGCTGCCCGCCGCCCGACAACCCTTGAGCGGGCACCGGACCAGAAGCGACAGCGCAGTGTGCAGCAAGGCCGGGAGGGGCCAGAAACCTGCCGTCGGACTCCCGGCGACAGGACCGCACACGACGCTTTTGGGGGGCTTGGAACATGGACCCGAACAACCGGGGACCCGAAGAGTACGGCCATGACGACGACGGCCAGGCGCCCCGCGCGCGCCCGCCACGTGAACAGGCGACATCCGACTTCGGCCAGCACACACCCGCACTCGCCCGCACCGTCCAGCTCGTCTCGGGCGACTTCCTGCTGACCGTCAATCCCGTCGACGGCAGCGAGATCGAGGTCTGCCCGCCCGGCGAGCGGCCCGAGCGGCCGGTCAGGTACAGCGCCGCGGAGCGCACCGAACTGGCCCGCGCGGCCCAACCGCCCGTACCGCCGGGCGCGCCACTGCCCCGACTGCCGCTCCTGGACCGCCAGGACGAGCGCGAGCGGCTCGTACGTCTCCTCGCGCGCGGGCGCTCCGTACGGCTGACCGGGCCCGCGGGCTCCGGCCGCACCGTGCTCCTGGACGCCGTCGCCGACGACTGCGCGGACCTCGCGCCCGACGGCGTCGTACGCCTGTCCGGGTACCGGCGCACCGCGAACGACCTGCTGTACGACCTCTTCGCCGCAGTGCACAACGCACCGCTGTACCGGCCGGAACGGGACGAACTGCTCCGGCTCGTCCACGAGATCGGCGCGGTCGTCGTCCTCGACGACGTGGAGTTCGGCGCCGGCGCGCTCGACGAACTGCTCGACGCCACCCCCGAGTGCGCCTTCCTGATCAGCGCCACGCCCGACGTTCCGGCGCCGTCCGCCGAGTCGCTCCTCGAAGAGGTCTTCCTCGGCGGCCTCGACCGCAGCGGCGGCCTGGAACTCCTGGAGCGCGCCGTCGGACGCGTGCTCACCGAGGACGAGTCGAACTGGGCGGGCGACCTCTGGTTCGAGTCCGAGGGGCTCCCGCTGCGCTTCGTGCAGGCCGGGGCGCTGCTGCGACAGCGCGACCAGCTGCGCGCCGACCCGAGCGCCTTCGACGAGTTCGGCTACCTCGGGGACGCCCCCGTCGGCCCGTCGTCCATAGACACCTCCATAGGCACGGCCGCCGACACACCCGTCGACGCGCCCTTCGAAGCCGACGCCGAGGACGCCGTACCCCTGCCCTCGCTCGCCGAGGGCGCCGCGCCCGCCGCCCTGCTGGCGTCCCGGCTCAGCGAGTCGGCGCGCGCCACCCTGAAGTTCGCGGTCGCCCTGGGCGGCGAGGTCCCGCACCAGGCGCACCTGCCCGCGCTCGTCGGCGACACCCACGCGGACGCCGCCCTCGCCGAACTCGCCAGCT
The DNA here is from genome assembly GCF_040606085.1 of Streptomyces sp. NPDC005485. Classification (NCBI taxonomy): domain Bacteria; kingdom Bacillati; phylum Actinomycetota; class Actinomycetes; order Kitasatosporales; family Streptomycetaceae; genus Streptomyces; species Streptomyces sp. NPDC005485. Next base: position 38,725 of record NZ_JBEXDZ010000047.1, read on the forward strand.
GCGCGCTGGTCTCGCCGGTCGGCTCCCGCTACCGGCTCGCGGCCGGTGTGCAGGCCCAGCTGGAGGCCGCCGGGTACGCAGGCGAGGTCGCCGACCGTGCGCTCGCCGCCGCCCGGCACTACACCTGGTGGGCCGGGCACCCCTCGGTCACCCCGGAGCGGGTCTGCGCCGAGGCGGACGCCGTCCTCGCCGCGCTGACCGTGCTGGTGCCGCTCACCACGGCCCCGCTGGACGGTGAGGAGGAGAGCCCCTCCGTCGAGCTGGCCCGCACGGCCGCGCCCGCCTTCGCCGCGGGCCTGAACTGGAGTGCCTGGGAGCGCTCGCTGCGTTCCGGGGCCGAGGCGTCGAGGCTCGCCGGTGAGGTCGCCGACCAGGCCTACTTCCACCACGAACTGGGTGTCCTCGCGCTCTGCGGCGGCCGGCTCGACCGGGCGCGCGCCGAGTTGGAGGCCTCCATCGGGCTGCGCGGCGCGCTCGCCGACAAACGCGGCACCGTCGCCGGACGCCGGGCGCTCGCACTGGTCGCCGACCGCTCGGGCGCCGTCACCCCGCCCGGCGGACAGACCGCCGCGGGCGAGGAGGTGCCGGACGCGCGGTACGAGGAGTCCGCGTCGCCCCCGGGAGGCGTACCGGCCGCGTTCGGTGGACCCGCCGCCTTCGGTGGGCCCGCCTCGTTCCCGCCCGCCGAACCGCCGCCCGTCCCCGCGACGCTGGTCACGCACCGGTCCGAGCCGGGCCCCGGGCCGCAGCGCGAGGGCATGCGGGGCCGCCTGGTGAGCGGCACCCGGCGCAACCTGGCTGCCGCGGGCGCGGGCGCGCTCCTGGTCGCCGTGCTCGGCACCGTCGTGGGGCTCGGCATGACGTCCAACAACGACCAGGACCCCTCCGACAAGGTCGGCGTCAACCCGTCGGCCAGTCAGGGCACCGACGACGACAGCCTGGGCGCGGACAAGCCGAAGAAGGACAGCGACGGCGGCGGTGGCGGGGGTGCGTCGAGCACGCCCACCGACCCGGGCCCGGACGGCTCGTACGGCACCTCGGACGATCCGACGCCGACGAAGAGCACGCAGCCGTCGGACGACCCGAGCGGGACCAAGAGCCCGAGCGGTACGACGAGGCCGCCGAGCACGTCCAGGCCGCCGTCGACGTCGAGGCCGCCCACCTCGCCTCCGCCGTCGACGTCGAGGCCGCCGAGCAGTCCGCCGGCGACCTCCACGCCGCCGAGCAGTCCGCCGGCCAGCTCCACGCCGCCGGCGTCGTCGAGCACGCCGTCGACGTCGGACTCCGCCAGCGGGCCCGCGTCGAGCGCTCCGGGGAGCAGCTCGGCCAGCGCTCCGAGCAGCAGCGCCGCCGAGACGCCGAGTGGGTCGACGAGTACCGCGTCGGTGATCTGAGCGCAGGAAAACGAGAGGGCCGGGTCCGATCACGGACCCGGCCCGCGCGCGGTTGCACCCGTCCGAACAGGCGCAGGTTGTCGTCCTCGATGCCGCGCACGGCGG
>NZ_JBEXDZ010000047.1:40233-59056 GCF_040606085.1 Streptomyces sp. NPDC005485
GGGTGGGCCGCCGCTACGGGGGTCGTTCTTCTCACCTCCGAAAACCCCGGCGGCGGGGCCCCCCCCCCCCCCCCCCCCTCTCGCTTTGCCACCGGTCAGAACAGGCGCAGTTTGTCGTCCTCGATGCCGCGCAGGGCGTTGTAGTCGAGGACCGTGCAGCCGATGCCGCGGTCGGTGGCGAGGACGCGGGCCTGCGGCTTGATCTCCTGGGCGGCGAAGATGCCGCGGACCGGCGCGAGGTGCGGGTCGCGGTTCAACAGCTCCAGGTAGCGCGTGAGTTGCTCGACGCCGTCGATCTCGCCGCGCCGCTTGATCTCGATGGCGACGGTCTTGCCCTCGGCGTCGCGGCACAGGATGTCGACGGGGCCGATGGCCGTCATGTACTCGCGGCGGATGAGCGAGTAGCCCTCGCCGAGCGTCTCGATGCGGTCGGCGAGCAGTTCCTGGAGGTGCGCTTCCACGCCGTCCTTGATCAGGCCGGGGTCCACGCCGAGTTCGTGCGAGGAGTCGTGGAGGATCTCCTCCATCGTGATGATGAGCTTCTCGCCCGCCTTGTTGATGACGGTCCAGACGCCTTCATCGTCGCCGGATCCCTCCTTCAGCGTGCAGGGCGGCGACATCCAGTTCAGGGGCTTGTAGGCCCGGTCGTCCGCGTGGATGGAGACGCTGCCGTCCGCCTTCACGAGGATGAGGCGGGGGGCCGACGGGAGGTGGGCGGTGAGCCGGCCCGCGTAGTCCACGGAGCATCGGGCAATGACGAGACGCATGGTCGGCAACGCTACTCGACGGGCGGTGGTGCACGCGATTCGCCCACCTCCAAGACCGCCTCCAAGACCGCCTCCGAGCCCGTCCGAAATCCTTTCCCGGCGCCTGTTTCCGTTTGGCACATGCTGGTGGCAACTCCCGTTCGATAGTGGCTGATTGTGTGCGCACAGGGGCCCTGCTGTGCGCGCATTCTCCTGGTGCGGTCACCGTCCGTTGCTTACCGTATAAACGGGAGGTGGCGATGCGTGTACGCAGCGTGGTTGACATCGCGAGCTCCCCTATCTGTCCGGCAACCCCCGAGACCTGGGGGTGCGAGAGGAGAACCCATGTCGCTCGACGTCTCACCGGCCCTACTCGAAAAGGCCGAGCGAGGCGAGGTCGACGAAGCGGAATTCGTCGACTGCGTCCGGACCTCCCTGCCCTACGCGTGGGAGATGATCAGCTCCCTGGTGGCCCAGCTGAAGGTCGACGGCGGTGCGTTCGCCGACAACCAGACGCCTCCGCCGGACGAGCAGGCGCGTGGCCAGCTGCTGCGTGCGCTCGCGAGTGACGCGATACGCGGCGCGCTGCAGCGGCACTTCGGCGTGCGGCTGGCCTTCCAGAACTGCCACCGGGTGGCGGTGTTCCCGCTGGAGGCCTCAGTGGACGACACACTGGCACGCTTCACCTCGGTGCGCAGCCAACTGCTCAACCAGTCACCGGAGTTCCGGGACTGCTGACGCAGGGATGCTGCACGGCTTGCCGCTCCGTACGCGGGAGGTGCATCAGTACTGGGGCGGCAAGTCCCCGCGGCGCGGGTCAGGGCCCCTCCGGCTGCGGGACGGGCCGGGTCGAGGGTGTCAGCCGAGGTGGGGGAGTACCTCGGTGCCCAGCCGCCGTACGTTTTCCTCCGTGGCCGCCAGGTCCCCCGAGCCCTCGACGAGCAGGGCGAAGCGGGAGATGCCCGTCCGTTCCGAGGTGGCCGCGAGCCGGTCGGCGCACAGCCGAGGTGTTCCCACCGGGTGTAGCCCGCAGAGCAGTTCGGTGTACGCCACCGGGTCCCGCATCGCGCGGGCGCGACCGTCGATCGTCACATGGGCGTCCAGCCCCTGCTTCAGCCAGCCGGGCATCGCCTTGATCAGCGTCTCGCACGCGTCGGTGCGGCGGTCCGCGATCTGGCAGACGCCCGCGGAGACATGGGCGGCGCCGGAGATCTCGTCCCCAGGCCGCCCCGCGGCGCGTGCGTACTGCCGCCAGAGGGCGACCATTTCGGCCTTCTCCTCGTCCCCGACATGCATCCCCAGAAGCATCGGCAGCCCCCGCTCGGCCGCGAGCCGGACGCTCGCCGGTGAGGTGCAGGCGACGACGACCTCGGGACCGTCGCCGGCGCCGATCGCCTCCGACGGGCGGGGCACGACGGGGACTTCACGGAAGGCGAACCGCTCGCCCATGGCAGCCACGGCCGGTTCGCGCAGCCAGCGCACCAGCAGATCGAGTGATTCCGGGAACCCCTTCTCGTACGCCGCCAGTCCCGCGCCGAAGACCTCCAGATCGACCCAGGGGCCGCCGCGCCCCACGCCCAGCGAGAAGCGCCCGCCGGACGTCATGTGCAGCAGTGCGGCCTGCTCGCCGAGCGCCACCGGGTGCACGGTGGGCAGCACGCTGACCGCCGTACCGACGCGGATGCGGCGGGTGCGGCCGAGCAGTAACGCCGCGAGGGTGATCGCCGACGGGCAGGTCCCGTACGGCACGAAGTGGTGCTCGGCCAGCCAGACCGAGTCGAGACCGGCCTCCTCGGCCACCTCCGCCGACCGCACCGCGCGGTGCAGCGCCTCCCCCTGGCCCTGTCCCGGGAACTGGGCCGCCAGAACAAAACTTCCTACGCGCATTGCACTCCTGCCTCCTTGGCGCCGACACGGAGCTCCCCACCGGGCATAACCGTGTGACACGTGCCGAGGACACGGCCTGGCGGGAAGATTGGCGGATTGTCTGGAGAATGAGTCGGCGAGGGGCGATCTGTGGGGATTGGTGGAGTACGCCTACCCTGGTGCGCGCCGCGTAGGCTGGACACGGCCGCTGCCCCCTGTATAGCTCCGTGAGGTGTCCTGTGTCCCCGCGTCGCAACCGTCCGCCGAAGGGCGCCGGCTCGTCCGGCGAGAGCGCGGACGAGGACCGCTCCGCCCGCTACGGCGGCTGGCAGGCCACGGAGAGCTGGCAGGGCGAGGAGTGGAGCGTGCGCCATGTGGCGGGCGCGAGCGCCGAGGGCAAGACCTACCGCTGCCCCGGCTGCGACCAGTTGATCCCCTCCGGCGTCCCGCACGTGGTGGCCTGGCCGGAGCACTCGGGCGTCGACGAGCGCCGGCACTGGCACAAGGCGTGCTGGAACGCGAAGGACCGCCGCACCTCGCGGGTGCAGCGGTCCCGTAACGCGCCCAGGTTCTAGCCCTGTCGGCCGGCGTCACACGTCACGGCGCTCCAGCAGGACGAAGGCGCCGACGATCGCGGCGGCCGTCACCCCGGCGAGCAGACCGAGCTGCGCGCCTCCGTGGGAGCTCTCGCTGTCCAACTGGAAGATCTTGGCGAGGGCGTTGGGAGCGTTGTACTCCTGCATCTTCTCGCCGAGCTTGCGCATGCTGTCCGACATCATCAGGAACGCGGGCATGATCGCGGGCACGAGGACGACACCGAGCATCGTGGTGATCGCGCCCGCCGAGTGACGCAGCATCGAGCCCACCGCGAGCGCGAGGGTGCCGAGCAGCGACACGTACAGCGCGCCCATCAGGACCGTGCCGCTCCACGCCTTGTCCGAGGATCCGCTGTGCATCCCCGAGGTCATCAGGCCGACCAGCCCGATCGCGAAGGCCGAGACCGCGAACGCGACCCCGAAGAAGATGATCAGCTTCGCGGCCAGCACCCGGTGGCGCTGCGGCGAGGCCGTGAACGTCGTACGGATCATGCCGGTGCCGTACTCGGACGAGACCACCAGCACGCCCAGCGTGAGCAGGCAGATCTGACCGAGCATCAGCCCGAAGAAGGCCGGGATGGTGAACGGCACGTCGGTGTAGTCGTTGTCCTGGGTCTGCGCGGCGACCAGGAAGCCGATGCCGACCACCAGGAGCAGGAAGGTGCCGAGCGTCCACATGGTGGAGCGCACCGACTTGATCTTCGTCCACTCGGAGTTCAGCGCGTGGCCGAGGTGCGTGCGGGTGACCGGGATCGGCGAGGTGTACGAGGCACCGGGCGCCGTGTGCCACTGGGGGGCGCCGGGCGCGACCTGCTGCGGCATCGGGGGCTGGGGCGTGCTCATCGGGCGTCCTCGGGCTTGGTCAGGTCGGCGGCAGGGGCGGCGGCGGGTGCGGCGGGTGCCACAGGAGCCGCGGACGGCTGTGCGGGGGCCTGGGGCGCGGCCTGGGCGTACGGGTTGGCGTCCGGCGCGCCCGCACCGGCGGGAGCGCCGTAGGGACCCGCCTGGCCCGGCTGAGCGGCACCGGGGGCGCCCGGAGCTGCGTACCCGCCCGCGAAGGGCTGTCCCTGCGGCATCGCGAACGGCTGCCCGCCCTGCTGGGGCGGCGGCGGCGCGTACCAGCCCGGCTGGCCCTGGCCGGGCACCGGCATCTGCGGCTGGGGCATGGCGCCCGGCGCCGGCTGCTGCTGGAGCCCGGCCTTCTGGTCGATGGTCGAGCGGTAGTCGACGGCGCCCTGCGTCATCCGCATGTACGCCTCCTCCAGCGAGGCCTGGTGCGGCGACAGCTCCCACAGGCGTACGTCGGAGGAGTGCGCGAGGTCGCTGATGCGGGGCAGCGGCAGCCCGGTGACGCGCAGTGCGCCGTCCTGCTCGGGCAGCACCTGGCCGCCCGCCTCGGTCAGCGCGGCCGTCAGCTTCTCGCGCTGCTGGGGGTCGGTCTCCGGGGTGCGGACCCGGGCGAAGTCCGCGGAGTTGTGCGAGATGAAGTCCTTGATGTTCATGTCGGCCAGCAGCTGGCCGCGGCCGATCACGATCAGGTGGTCGGCGGTCAGCGCCATCTCGCTCATCAGGTGCGAGGAGACGAAGACCGTACGGCCCTCGGCGGCCAGGGACTTCATCAGGTTGCGGACCCAGAGGATGCCCTCGGGGTCGAGGCCGTTGACGGGCTCGTCGAAGAGCAGCACCTGCGGGTCGCCGAGCAGCGCGGCCGCGATGCCGAGCCGCTGGCCCATGCCGAGCGAGAAGCCCTTGGAGCGCTTTCTGGCCACATCCTGCAGGCCGACGACGCCGAGGACCTCGTCCACCCGGCGGGCCGGGATGCCGGAGAGCTGCGCGAGGCAGAGCAGGTGGTTGCGGGCGTGCCGGCCGCCGTGCACGGCCTTGGCGTCGAGGAGCGCGCCGACCTGGCGGGGAGCGTTCGGCAGCTTGCGGTAGGGGAAGCCGCCGATCGTCACCGCCCCGGCGCTCGGGTTGTCCAGGCCGAGGATCATGCGCATCGTCGTCGACTTGCCCGAACCGTTGGGCCCGAGGAAGCCGGTGACGGCACCCGGCCGCACCTGGAAGGAAAGGTTGTACACGGCTGTCTTGTCGCCGTAGCGCTTCGTCAGGCCGACTGCCTCGATCATGCTCCGCACCCATCGAAAAGGTCAGGACGTCGGGGCACACGCCCCCGTAAGGCTTAGGAGGATATCGGGGCGCTGACGGTTCCACTCAAGAGGAAGTAAAACAATGCAGGTCACGCGAGTTTTTTGTCAGGTACGCGTCGCGCCTGGTCAGGGGGTGAAGCGGAACCGCAGCCGCTCTACGGAAGGGAGCCCTCCATCGGCTGGAGGTCGTCGTAGAGCCGCAGCTCGGCCGAGTCGTCGACGTACGGCAGGAACTCCGTCTGGGGCAGCACCCAGCCCTCCTCGCCGAAGATCAGCGTGCCGCGCTCGCGCAGCTCCCGGTCCGCCCCGGCCCGGCGCACCCACGCCGCCGGGTCCGGGCCGAGCAGCTCCCGCAGCCGCGCCGACGAGGCGAGCAGCGAGGCGAGCAGCTCGGACTGGTCGCCGCCGCCGGGCCGCGGCCGCTCGGAAGCCGGATCGGCGAGCACCCCGTGCGCGCTGAAGTAGATGTACGCGCCGCCGAGCCGCTCCCCGGACGGCATCGTCATCTCGAACTCGTCGCCCGGGAGTATCGCCCGCCGGTAGTCCGGGAACTCGGTGTCGTCGACCGCCTTCAGCTGCGTCGAGTCCAGCCAGGCGACCACGAGCGTCGTCTCGGCGCCCCGGTCGACGTAAGGCGTCCCCGCGACGTAGCCCGCCGGACTGATGTGCCCGGAGCAGCCGACGCCGATGCCGTGCACCCGCACCGGCACCATCGGCACGGTCGCCGGGATGCCGAGCCGGGTCAGCTTGTGCGCGACCTGGCCGGGCGAGGCGTTCGAGCCGACGGCGATGACCGGGTGGCGGCGGCCGGTGACGACCTGGCCGAGCTCGGCCAGCGCCTCGTCGAGCCTGCGCTGCTCCCGCTGCTCCTCCACGAACCACTCGCCCAGCCGCAGCGGCCGCACGTCGAGCTGCAGCAGCTCGTCGCCGGTGAGCAGGGCGGGCTCCGGGGTGGGGCGGCCGGGGTAGGTGAGCGGCTGCCGGGCGGGCACGTCGTTCAGGCCCAGGGCCGCGAGGCTTCGGTCCTTCGTCGTCACGGTGACGCCCTTCGAGGGGTGATCGCGCGGTGTCGGCACAGCCTTCCACGCGAGATGTACCCGGGGCGGGGCCGGATCTCGCCTCGAACGGCGGGGTTGGCCGGAACGCACACCGGGGATCATGCGGTTCTATTGTACGAGCGTTGATGAACTGGGGTACGGGGGAGATGAGTTGGGCATGCTGGGGCGGCTGAGGCCGGCGGGGAGAGGCCGGACGCACCCGCGATTCCGTACGTCAGTTCGCTGGTGGATCGCCGGACGCACGGTCCACGCCCTGCTGCTGATGACGCTCTGCGCGCTGGCCGGACTCGCCGTCGTCATCGCCGCGGTGTGGACGCTCACCGAGCACTCGGCGCGGTCCGTGGCGGAGCGGTTCTCGGACGGGGAACGGCTCTTCGACCTCAGCCTCACCGCGCTGCGCGCCTGCGTCGGCACCGACAACCTGGAGCCCGAGGCGGACAGCACCGCGCACCAGCTGCTCGCCACGCTCTCCTCGGTCACCGGATCCCTCGTGCCCGCCGTGCTGCTCGGCATCGTCCTGATCAAGATGTTCGCGCTGCGGCCGTTCGTCTGGCGGCAGCGGGCCAGCATCTCGCACGCCTGGACGGCGGACTTCCCGAGCTACTCCCGGCGCCACGCGGACAGCGACGACGCGATCATCGCCGTCCGCTTCTACAACCGCTTCGACAACCTCTCGGTCGTCGATCTGCACGCCCGGGCCCATCTGCGCTACCTGGAGCACTCCCCGCACGACGGCAGCCTGGTCATCTACAAGCAGTGGCTGAAGGTCCTGGACGCGCAGGGCGAGCCCGCCGACGAGCGGGCCTGGCTCGCGGTCGAGCGCGGGGCGCCCTTCACCGTGTGGATTCCGGTCGGGGCGCCGGTGTCCGAACTGCCCTTCCGCCATATCCAGGGCAACGACCTCGACGGCTCGCAGGGCGTGAAGCTCCTGGTCCGGCTGACGGCACGGACCGTGGGCCTGGGCACCGAGGTCACCGACGAGCGCTGGTTCGACCTGGAGGCGGGCGACTTCGAGCTCGGCCGCTTCGTGCCGCTGGAGCCCGACCTGGACAAGGACGTCTGGCAGTGGCGGGGGTGGGCGGGCTTCGACGGGCTGCTGCCGCCGCAGCCCAGGGAGCCGGACGACCCTACGCGTCCCGCCTCTTGAGCAGCGCGTAGCCGCCGAGCACCGCCAGTGCCACCCACGCCACCATGATCGCGAGGCCGCCCCAGGGGCCGTAGGGCGTGTCGTCGTCGAGTGGGGTGACGACCTGCATGATCCTGCTGCCGGCCTGGTCGGGGAGGTAGCGGCCGATCTTCTTGGTGGCGGAGACGTTGCCCAGGATGTTGGAGACGAGGAAGAAGAACGGCATCAGGATGCCGAGGGAGAGCATCGGGCTGCGCAGCATCGTCGCGACGCCCATCGAGAACACGGCGATGAGGGTCATGTAGAGCCCGCCGCCGATGACCGCGCGCAGGACGCCCGCATCACCGATCGCCGCCTTGTGCGAGCCGAGCATCGCCTGCCCGAGGAAGAAGCTGACGAAGCTGGTGACGATGCCGACGACGAACGCGAGGCCCGTCGCCACCGCGATCTTGCCGAAAAGGAACGTGCCCCGCTGCGGGACGGCGGAGAGCGAGGTGCGGATCATGCCGGTGCTGTACTCGTTGGAGACGACGAGCACCCCGAACACGATCATCGCGAGCTGGCCGAGGCTCATCCCGGCGAAGCTGATGAACGTCGGGTCGAAGGAGATCCGGTCCTTCTCGCTCATGTTCTTGAACTCGTTCTTCGACAGCAGCGAGATCAGTACGCCGAGCGCGACCGTGACCACCGCGGCGAGACCGAGCGTCCAGACCGTGGACGCGACGGAGCGGATCTTCGTCCACTCGGACCTGAGGACCTGCGTCGCCGCCATGGTCAGTCCTTCTTCCAGTCGTCGCCCCAGGACTGCGCAGCCACGGGGAGGGGCGAGTCCGTGTGCGCGTGGTACTCCACCGACTCGGCGGTCAGCTGCATGAACGCCTCCTCCAAGGAGGCCTGTTGGGGACTGAGCTCGTGCAGCACGATCTGGTGCTGCGCGGCCAGCTCGCCGATGTGCTCCGGCTTGCCGCCGTCGACCTCCAGCGTGCCGCTGCCCGACTCGACGACGGTGATCCCGGCGCCGTGCAGCACGTCGAGCAGCCGTTCGCGCTGGGGCGAGCGGATCCGGACGTAGGAGCGCGAGTTCTGCTGGATGAAGTCGGCCATGGAGGTGTCGGCGAGCAGCCGGCCCTGGCCGATGACAACGAGGTGGTCGGCGGTCAGCGCCATCTCGCTCATCAGGTGCGAGGAGACGAAGACGGTACGGCCCTGGGCGGCGAGGGACTTCATCAGGTTGCGGATCCAGTGGATGCCCTCGGGGTCGAGCCCGTTGACCGGCTCGTCGAACATCAGGATCCGCGGGTCCCCGAGCAGCGCGCCCGCGATGCCCAGCCGCTGGCCCATGCCGAGCGAGAACCCCTTGGCCTTCTTCCGCGCGACCGAGGTCAGCCCGACCGTGTCGAGGACCTCGTGCACCCGCGCCCGTGGAATGCCGTTGCTCTGCGCGAGGCACAGCAGATGGTTGAAGGCGCTGCGCCCGCCGTGCATGGCCTTGGCGTCGAGCAGGGCGCCGATGTACGTCAGCGGGTCCTTGAGATGGTCGTAGTGCTGCCCGTCGATGCGTACGTCGCCCGAGGTGGGCCGGTCGAGCCCGAGCATCATCCGCATCGTGGTCGACTTCCCGGCGCCGTTCGGCCCAAGGAAGCCCGTGACGATGCCGGGTCTGACGGAGAAGGTGAGGTTGTTGACCGCCACCTTCTCGCCGTACCGCTTGGTCAGCCCCGCAAGCTCGATCATGCGGCCACGCTAAAACGGGACGAAGCCCTCTGCCACCGGGGTGGCAGAGGGCTTCGCACTTGTTCAGGCGCTGTACGTCAGGTGTTTCAGCGGCTTCCGGTATTACCGGGACTGCTGAGCCGGAACCCCACGGGAGATCGGCTCGTCCTCGGCCGGGGTGCCGGCGGCGGCCACCGCTGCGCCCGTGAGCGTCGCGAGCATCTCGCGGACGTTCGTGAGCTGAGCGTTGATCGAGTCGCGGCGGTTGGTCAGAGCCGCCAGCTCGCGCTCGGATTCCGAACGGATCCGGTCGGCCTTGGCGTTCGCGTCGGCCACGATGTCCTCGGCCTGGCGCTGAGCCGTCTCCACCGTCTGGCGGGCGCGGCGCTCGGCGTCCGTGCGCAGCTTCTCGGCCTCCAGGCGGAGCTGCTCCGCGCGGTGCTCGATCTCCGCGAGACGCTTCTCGGCCTTGGCCTGACGGGACGCGAGGTCGCGCTCCGACTGCTCGCGGCGCTTGGCGAGGTTCGTCTCGAAGTCCGCGGCGGCCTGGGCGGCCTTGGCGCGGGTCTCCTCGAAGAGGGCGTCCGCCTCCTCGCGCTTGGACTGCGCGTCCTTCGTCGCCTCCTGACGCAGCTGCGAGGCGTCGCTCTTGGCCTTTTCGACGATCCGGACGCCTTCGTCCTCCGCCTTGGACTTGCGGTCCGCAGCGAACGATTCTGCGTCGTTGCGCACCTGCTGGGCCGCCGACTCGGCGAGCTCACGGTGCTGCTCGGATGCGCGACGGGCCTCCTCGCGCAGGTCCTTCGCCTCCTCCTCGGCGAGGCGGAGGATCTTCTCGACGCGCGCGCCGAGACCCGCGTACGACGGCTCCGCGTCGCTGACCTGGGCCTGGGCGTTCTGCGTTTCGAGGTGGAGCTCCTCGATGCGCTTTTCCAGAGCAGTGATACGAGCCAGAGCGCTGTCACGGTCGGAGACGAGCTTCGAAATGCGTTCGTCCACCTGAGCGCGGTCGTACCCACGCCGCACAAGCTCGAAGCCGTAGGGGGAAGTGTCGCTCATGGGGTTCCTGTCGAATGAGACCGGTGAGGTGATAGAGGGAATCCTAGGGGCCAAAGCGGCGTGTCATCGAGCGTATGCGTGTTTGATCTGGAGAATGACACTCCTTTTGGGTGGCTGGCTGTCGGAGCACTTGCCAGAGCCTGTGTCATACGTCCCTGGCAAGCACGCAAGGGCTGCTTCTGGCTAGCCTTCTGACGTCTTGCCACCCGAACGGGTTGCGCCCACGGCAGCGCCCGCCTTGACGCCTCCGTCCTTTCCGCCGGACGGGGCCTCAAAAGACTCCAACGCTTCCAGGACGTCCTGGACACGGGAGATCTCGGCCTGGATGTCCTCGCGGCGGCGGACCAGCACCTCCAGGTCCCGCCGACCCTCCTCGACCGCGGCCTTGGCCTCCTGAATGGCCTCGTGCCTGATCTTCTCCGCCTCGGCGACGAGCGAACTCTTCTTCTGCTCGGCCTCCTTGAGGAGTCCCTCGGCCTTGCGGACGGCGGCGATGCGCACCTTGCTCGCCTCGGAGTTGGCCTCCGACACCAGGTCCTTCGCCCTCGCCTCGGCCTCGGCGAGCTGGTCCTCGGCGGCCTTGACCAGCGCGTCGCAGCGCTCGCCCGCCGACTTCATCGTCTCGGCGGACTCGCGGCGGGCCCGCTCGTGCAGCTCCTCGATCTCCGTCGTGATGCGGTCGCGCAGCTCCTCCGCGCGCTCCCTTATCGCGGTCGCGTCCCGGCGCGCGCCGACCAGCAGCTCGTCGGCGTCCGTGCGGGCCCGCTCCACCCGTGTGTTGCCCTCGACCGTCGCCTCGGAGACCAGCCGCTCCGCCTCGCCCCGGGCGACACCCACCATCGTGTCGGCCTGCGCCTCGGCGTCCGCGGTCGTCTTGAGGGCGGCCTGCTGCGCCTCGGAGATCAGCTTGTCGGCCTCGACCGCCGTCTCCGAGATGAGCTTGTCGACCTGCTCGGCCGCCTCGGAGCGCCGCTTGTTGGCCTCCTGGCGCGCCTCGTCGAGCGTCCGCTCCGCCTCCTCGCGCGCGGACGACGTGAGCCGCTCGGCCTCCGCCGCGGCCTCGGACTTCACCCGCTCCGCCTCGGCGCGGATCCGCTCGGAGTGCTGCTGCGCGGAGCCCACCGTGTCGGCGGCCTCGGCACGCAGCCGCTCCGCGTCCCCGGCCGCGTCCGAGATGAGCTGCTCGGCCTTCGCGACGGACTCGGCCCGCACGCGCTCGGCCTCCACGGCCGTCTCGGTCGTCAGCCGCTCCGCCTCGGAGCGCGCCTCGGTGATGAGCGTGTCCGCCTGCGTCGCCGCGTCCGAACGGATCCGGTTCGCGTCGTCCCGGGCGTCCGCTCGGGTGCGCGAGGCGTCCTGCTCGGCGTTCGCGATGGCGTCCGACGCCTCCGTACGCGCCCGCTGGGCGTACTCGGAGGCCTCCGAACGCATCCGCTCGGAGTCGGCGATCGCATCCGAAACCGTGCGCTCCGCAAGGGCCTTGGCGGCCTCCGACTCCTCGTTCGCCTCGCGCCGGATGCGGTTGCCGTCCTCGGTGGCCCGCTCCCGCTCCGCGTACGCGTCGGCGCGGACCCGGTCCGCCTCCGCCTGCGCCTCGGTCCGGGTGCGCTCCGCCACGTGCTCGGCGGCGCTGCGCAGACCCGCGATCTCCTCCTGCGCCTGCTCGTGCAGCCCGGCCACCGCGTCCCGCACCTGCTGCGCGGTCTGCTCGGCGCTCGTGACCATCTCGGTCGCCCGCCGGTCGGCCTCCTCGACCAGCCGTACGGCCTCGGTCTGCGCCTCCTCGACCCGGGTGCGCGCCGACGCGAGGAGCTCCTCGCTCTGCTCGCGGGCCCGCTCGCGCTCCTGGTCGGCCTCCTGCCGCGCCGAACCGAGCAGCTCCTCGGCCTCGCGGCGGCGCCGGGCGGCCTCCTCCTGCGCGGCCGCCAGCGTCTCGGCGCCCTCGGTCGCCAGCCGCTCGGCCGCGGCCTGCGCCTCGGTCCGTACCCGGTCGGCGGAGTCCTGGGCCTCCGACTTCAGCCGCTCGGCCTCCGCCGCGGCCTCCGAACGCAGCCGTACGGCGATGCTCTCGCCCTCGGCCCGCGACGCGGACGCGTCCGCCGCGGCCTCGTTGCGCAGCCGCTCGGCCTCTGCCTCGGCCTGCGCCTGCAGCGCCCGGATCCGCTCGGCGGACTCCGAGCGCAGCCGCTCGCTCTCCTCGGCGGCCTCGCGGCGGATCCGCTCGGCCGTGGCACGCGCGTCCGTCAGCGCCTGCTCGGCGGCGGCGAGACGCTCCTCGGCCTCCGTGTGCAGCCGGGTCAGCCCCTCGGCCGCCTCGGCCTGCCGGGCCGCTATGGCCCGCTCGGTCTCCTCGCGCAGCCCCTCGGCGGCCCGCTCGGCGTCCGCCTTGATGCCCTCGGCCTGCTCGACGATCTCGGCGCGGTGCCGCTCCGCCTCGCTGCGGGTGCGCTCCAGCGTCTCCTCGGCCTGCCGGCGCAGCGTCGTGGCGCGCTCGATGGCCTCGGTGCGGACCTTCTCGCTGTCGGCCGTCGCCGTCGTGCGCAGCTCGTCGGCGTCCGCCTTCGCCTTCGCCAGCAGTTCCTCGGCGGTCCTGGCCGCCTCCTCGATCTGCTGTACGGCCTCACGGCGGGCCTCGGAGCGGATGCGCTCGCCCTCGGCGACCGCGTCGGCCCGCAGCTGCTCGGCGTCACCGCGCAGCCGACGCGCCTCCTCCTGCAGCTCGACGGTCTTGGCGCGGTACTCCTTGGTGTCGTCCTTGGCCGCGCCCTTGAGCTCCTCGGCGATGTCGTGCGCCTGGGCGCGCAGCCGGTCCGCCTCGGCCTCCGCCTCCGAGCGGATCCGCTCGGCCTCCTCGGAGGCCGCCTTGGTGGTCTTCTTGGCGTCCTCCGACGCCTTGTTCAGTACGTCCTCGGCGGTCCTGGCCGCCTTGGACAGCTGGGAGGCGGTCTCCTCGGCGGTGAGGCTGCGGGCCTTCTTCGCGGCCTCCGCGGTGATCTTCTCGGCCTCGGCACGCGCGTCCGCGACGATCTGCTCCGCCTCGGACCTGGTGGTCTCGGCCTCCTTGGTGGCCTCGCTGACCAGCCGGGCGACCTGCTCCTTCGCCGTACGCGTACGCGTCTCGTTCGCGGCCTCGGCGCTCGACAGGGCCTTGGCCGCGGCCTCCTTCGCCTCGGCGAGGACCTTCTCCGCCTCCGCCTGCGCCTCGCGCAGCGCCGTGTCGGCCGCGGTCATCCGCTGCTCGGCGGCCCGGCTCAGCTCGGTGGCCTGACGGCGGGCGGAGTCCGACTCCGTCGCCGTGGAACTGCGCAGCTGCTCGGCGTGGTCCGTGGCCTCCTGGGCCTGGGTGGACGCCGCGTTCAGCAGCCGCTCCGCGTCCGTACGGGCCCGGCGCAGCAGCGCCTCGGCCTCGGAGCGGGCGCTCTCCGCGTCGTTCGTCAGCCGCTGCCGGGCCTCCGCGGCGACCCGCTCGGCCTCCGCACGGGCGGCCGCCAGCGCCTGGTCGGCCTCGGCGCGGGACTCCTCGAGGAGACGGCGGGCCTGCGACTCGGTGCGGGCGCGCAGCTGCTCGGCCCATGCCACGTTCTCGTTGACGTGCGACTCGACGGTCTGCCGGCGCTCGGACAGCTCCTGGTCGAGCTGCTGCCTGCGGGTCACCGCCTCCTGGTGCAGCTCCGCCTGCAGGCGGGCGGCCTGCTCGGCGTGCTCCTGGAGGATGCGCTGCGTCTGCGCGCGGGCCTGGCTCAGCTCCCGCTCGGCGTCGGCGCGCAACTGCTCGGCCTGGATCTGCGCGTTGCGGAGCAGCTGCTCGGCCTGATAGCCGATGTCCGCCGTGTCGTAGGCAGGCCGGGTCGCCAGACTGCGGCGCGCCTCGTGCAGCTTGGCGCGCAGCACCTCGACCTGATAGCCGAGGTCCTCGGCGTGCTGGACGGCCTTCTCCCGCTCGGTCTTCAGCCGTTCCATCTCGGCCTCGAACCGAGAGAGGTGGTCGACGTCAGCCGCCGGCTCTCGCTCCTGGCGTTCGTAGCCCCGCACTGCGCGGTCCCATCCGTCCCCTGGTCGCAAGTCTTTCCGAACGAGCTCCGTTCATCCGCCGAACGGGGCCCCCGGGGAATGGTGTCAGATCAATGGCGGAGCACGGGCTGCTGCCCCGACGCTCGTCCCCCGAAACCTGGACCCCGGCCCTCGGATCCTGGTGGAAAGGACCCGGGCCGCCCCGCGAAGGCGACGGCCGACCCCAACCCTACCGGCCCATATGTACGAGGGTCAGTGCTCAGGTGACTCAACCGGCGCCGAAGTGACCAGTTCTGTCAGAACGCCATGACAATCCTTGGGGTGCAGGAAGGTGATCCGGGACCCCATGGACCCCTTGCGCGGCTCCTCGTAGAGGACACGTACGCCCTTGTCCTTGATGTCGGCGGCCTCGGCGTCCACGTCCGCCGTGCCGAAAGCGATGTGGTGGACACCCTCACCGTTCTTGGCCAGCCACTTCGCGACGGTGGAGTCCTCGCGGGTCGGCTCCAGGAGCTGGAGGTAGGAGGCGCCGCCGTCGGACGTCTCGTTGATCTTGAGCATGGCCTCACGGACGCCCTGCTCCTCGTTGACCTCGGAGTGGAACACCTCGAAGCCGTATGTCGCCCGGTAGAACTCGACGGTCTTGTCGAGGTCGAAGCAGGCGATCCCGATGTGGTCGATTCGCGTCAGCATGGAGACAGTGCAGCGCTCCGGAGGTGGTTACGCAACGTGCGCGCGATCACACCTACAGCCCGATGACGGGTGGCGTACCGCTCAGTACATTTCCAGTAAACCCTCGTTCACTCCTCAGCTGTGCAAGCTGAAAGGGGATCGCACCTCATGTCCGGTACGAACAGCACGACCTCGGTGATCGTCGCGGGTGCCCGCACCCCGATGGGCCGGCTTCTAGGCTCCCTCAAGTCCTTCTCCGGCGCCGACCTCGGAGGATTCGCGATCAAGGCCGCCCTCGACCGTGCGGGCATCGGTGGCGACCAGGTGCAGTACGTGATCATGGGCCAGGTGCTCCAGGCCGGGGCGGGGCAGATCCCGGCACGCCAGGCCGCGGTCAAGGGCGGCATCCCGATGAGCGTCCCCGCGCTCACGATCAACAAGGTGTGTCTGTCGGGGCTCGACGCGATCGCGCTCGCCGACCAGCTGATCCGCGCCGGCGAGTTCGAGATCGTCGTCGCCGGCGGCCAGGAGTCCATGACCAACGCGCCGCACCTGCTGCCGAAGTCCCGTGAGGGCTACAAGTACGGCGCGGTGCAGATGATCGACGCCATGGCGTACGACGGTCTCACCGACTCCTTCGAGAACATCGCCATGGGCGAGTCGACGGAGAAGCACAACACGCGCCTCGGCATCCAGCGCGCCCCGCAGGACGAGTTCGCCGCGCTCTCCCACCAGCGCGCGGCCGCCGCCCAGAAGAACGGCATCTACGAGGCGGAGATCACGCCCGTCGAGATCCCGCAGCGCAAGGGCGAGGCCGTCGTCTTCAGCAAGGACGAGGGCATCCGCGCCGAGACGACCGCCGAGTCCCTCGGCAAGCTGCGCCCGGCCTTCACCAAGGACGGCACGATCACCGCCGGCACCTCCTCGCAGATCTCGGACGGCGCCGCGGCCGTGGTCGTGATGAGCAAGGCCAAGGCGCTGGAGCTCGGCCTGGAGTGGATCGCGGAGATCGGCGCGCACGGCAACGTCGCGGGTCCGGACAACTCGCTGCAGTCCCAGCCTTCCAACGCGATCCAGCACGCCTTGAAGAAGGAGGGAATCGAGGTCGAGGATCTCGACCTCATCGAGATCAACGAGGCCTTCGCCGCGGTCGCCGTGCAGTCAATGAAGGACCTCGGCGTGTCCACGGAAAAGGTGAACGTCAATGGCGGGGCCATCGCCCTCGGCCACCCGATCGGCATGTCGGGCGCCCGGCTCGTGCTGCACCTCGCGCTCGAACTGAAGCGGCGCGGCGGTGGAGTCGGCGCGGCCGCGCTGTGCGGTGGCGGCGGCCAGGGTGATGCGCTCATCGTGCGGGTACCCAAGGCCTGACACGGGCTTCATCTCCCGCCGCTGACCGAACACGACTGAACGGAGCTGTGATGCAGGACGTCTCCTCACTGGTGGCCCAGGCCAGGGAAGGCCGGCCGCGGGCCGTGGCCCGGCTGATCTCCCTGGTGGAGGGGGCGGCCCCGCAACTGCGCGAGGTCATGGAGACGCTCGCGCCCCTCACGGGCAACGCCTACGTGGTCGGGCTCACCGGATCGCCGGGCGTCGGCAAGTCGACGTCCACCTCGGCGCTGGTCAGCGCGTACCGGCGGCAGGGGAAGCGGGTCGGCGTGCTCGCCGTCGACCCGTCGTCCCCGTTCTCCGGCGGCGCGCTGCTCGGCGACCGCGTCCGGATGTCGGATCATGCCTCCGACCCCGGCGTGTACATCCGCTCCATGGCCACCCGAGGCCACCTCGGCGGCCTCGCCTGGGCCGCCCCGCAGGCCATCCGCGTCCTGGACGCGGCGGGCTGCGACGTGATCCTGGTCGAGACGGTCGGCGTCGGCCAGTCGGAGGTCGAGATCGCCTCCCAGGCGGACACGAGCGTCGTCCTGCTCGCCCCCGGCATGGGCGACGGAATCCAGGCCGCCAAGGCCGGCATCCTGGAGATCGGTGACGTCTACGTCGTCAACAAGGCCGACCGGGACGGCGCCGACGCCACCGCCCGCGAGCTGAACCACATGCTCGGCCTCGGCGAGTCCCGCGGGCCCGGCGACTGGCGCCCTCCGATCGTCAAGACGGTCGCGGCGCGCGGCGAGGGCATCGACGAGGTCGTCGAGGCCCTGGAGAAGCACCGCGCCTGGATGGAGGAGCACGGCGTCCTCACCGAGCGGCGCCGCGCCAGGGCCTCGACCGAGGTCGAGACCATCGCCGTCACCGCCCTGCGCGAACGCATCGGCGACCTGCACGGCGACCGCCGCCTGAGCGCCCTGGCGGAGCGCATCGTGGCGGGGGAGCTGGACCCGTACCGCGCGGCGGACGAACTGGTGGCGGGCCTGACGGAGGGCTGAGGTGGGTGGAGGCGGTTGGGGGCGCGGGCTTTTTTCGCCCCCTCCGCCCCTGCCCGTCCCGTTGTCCTGGGGGCTGCGCCCCCTCGCCCCCGCTGTCGGCCTGAACGGCCTCGTCCTCAAACGCCGGACGGGCTGAAAACCCTCAAGGCCCACCCACCCGGCCCCCCTGGTCAACTCCCAACCCCCGCTGCTACGTTGACGCACATGTTCCTCCTCGTGGCATAGGGCCCGCCCAGGCCCGCGCACGGCGAAACGGCAACAGGCCGCAGCCGGCGCGGCACCCCGGCGTCCCCTGTCCCGCCTCCAGTTGAGGAACTCCACCCATGTCTGCGCCCTCCGCGCGGCCCTCGTACGCCGCCGTCCTGCGCATCCCGCACGCCCGCCGCACCTTCACCGTCGCCCTCGTCGGCAGGCTGGCGTACGGAATCGTCTCCCTGTCCGTGATGCTCACCGTGACCCGGGCCACCGGGTCGTACGCCCTCGCCGGAACGGTGATGGCGCTGTTCGGCGCCCTGACCGTCCTGCTGTCACCGGCACGGGCGGCGCTCGTCGACCGCTACGGCCCGCGCCGGGCGCTCGTCCCCCTCGCCCTCCTCTTCGCCGGGCTCCTCGGGACGCTCGCCGCGGTCGCCTGGCGCCCGGGCGCACCGCCCGCCGTGGTGGTCGTCCTGGCCGTCGCCGCGGGCGCCGTTCCCCCGCCGCTCGGCCCCACGATGCGCTCCGTGTGGAGCGAACTCGTGCCCGACCGGCAGCTGTTGCAGCGCGCGTACAGCCTCGACGGGGTCGCCGAGGAGCTGCTGTTCGTCTCCGGTCCGCTGCTCGTCGGTGTCGTGGTCCAGGTCGCGCCCCCGGCGGCCGGTGTGGCGCTGAGCGCACTGCTTGTCGCGGTCGGCACCGTCGCCTTCGTCGGCTCCCCGGCGGTACGGAACATCGGGCCCGCCGCGGCGCGGGCGAAGTCCGCGAAGCCCGGCCGCCGGGGCGCCGCCCGTGCGCTGCGGGGCCCCGTTCTGGTGGCCGCCGGTGTCGGGATCGCCCTCGGCGGCATCGACCTGCTGGTGCTGGCCTTCGCCGGGCAACGGCACCGGGGCGACGACACCGTGGCCTGGGTGCTCGCCGCCCTGTCCGCCGGCAGCGCGGTCGGCGGTCTGCTCAACGGCGCCGTCCACTGGCGTATCGGCGCCCGGGCCCGGCTGTCGCTGACGGCCCTCGGCCTCGGTCTCGCCACGGTCCTCGCCGGCCTCGCGCCGGGCCTCGGCACGCTGGTCGCGGCGGTGGCCTGCGCGGGGTTCTTCGTCGCACCGGCCCTGACCACGGCCTACCTCGTCGCCGACGAGGCCGCCGGGGACGGGTTTCGCACCCAGGCCGGCGCCTGGGTCAACGCCGCGGTCAACGCCGGAACTTCGGGCGGCGCCGCGGTCATGGGTCTGCTGATCGGGCGGGCTCCCCTCGCC